>JAJTCR010000420.1 GCA_021325695.1 Steroidobacteraceae bacterium
CGAGCGCGGCGAGTTCCTCGAACACGCGCGCGTGTTCGCCAACTGCTACGGCACGTATCGCGCGCAGGTCGAAGCCTCGCTTGGCGCGGGACAGGACCTGATCCTCGAAATCGATTGGCAAGGGGCACGTCAGATCCGGCGTGCGATGCCCGAGTCCGTCGCGATCTTCGTCCTGCCGCCCTCGCGCGCCGAACTCGAGCGTCGCCTGCGCGGGCGCGGTACGGACGCCGAAGCCGTGATCCAGCGCCGGTTGCGCGATGCCGCGGCCGACATGACGCACTGGGGCGAGTTCGATTTCGTCGTGGTCAACGACGACTTCGACCGGGCGCTCGAGGATCTGCTCGGGGTCGTCCGCGGCACCGAAACGGAGCGTGCCGTCGCCGACCGGCCCGGCCTCGCCGAGCTGGCCGCGGAGCTGACCCGGGTCTGACCCCTACCGGCTGCCCGTTC
The DNA here is from genome assembly GCA_021325695.1 of Steroidobacteraceae bacterium. Taxonomy (GTDB): domain Bacteria; phylum Pseudomonadota; class Gammaproteobacteria; order Steroidobacterales; family Steroidobacteraceae; genus RPQJ01. Next base: position 451 of record JAJTCR010000420.1, read on the forward strand.
GCCTTGCTATGCTTTCGCCCCTTTCCCGCTTGCGTTACCCCCTGGACCCATGGCTCGTATCACCGTCGAAGATTGCCTGCAGAACGTCCCCAACCTGTTCCAGCTGGTGCTCGTGGCGGCCCGCCGCGCGCGCAAGCTGGCGAACGGCGCCGAGGCGACGCTCGAGTGGGAAAACGACAAGCCGACGGTGCTCGCACTGCGTGAGATCGCGGCCGGCCACGTCGGGGCCGAGATCCTCGAAGAGCCGGACCTGCCGCCGCCGCCGCCGCCCGAACTGATGCCGGAGCCGGAGTTCATGGGCGAGTTCCGCGCGCCGCAGATCGGTCTGGGAGACTGACCCGAGCGCCGCTCCCGATCCCGCATGGACGTCACGTCTTCCCTGCGCAGCCTGCTGCCCTACGGAAGACGGTCCATAGGGATCAACCAGCTCATCTCGAAGCTCGAGACCTACCTGCCACCCGACCAGGTCGAGCGGGTCCAGGAAGCGTACGACTTCGCGTTCCAGGCCCACGACGGCCAGCGTCGTCGGTCCGGTGAACCTTACATCACGCACCCGGTGGCAGTGGCGGACCTGCTGGCCGACCTGCGGCTCGACGCACAGACGATGATCGCCGCGATCCTCCACGACGTGATGGAGGACACGCCGAACACCAAGGACGAGATCACCGAACGTTTCGGACGCGAAGTGGCCGAACTCGTCGACGGCGTCAGCAAGCTCGACCAGGTCCAGTTCCGCAGCCGCGCCGAGGCGCAGGCCGAGAGCTTCCGCAAGATGCTGCTCGCCATGGTCCGCGACATCCGCGTGATCATGGTCAAGCTCGCGGACCGCACGCACAACATGCGCACGCTCGGCGCGATGCCGCCGGCCAAGCGCCGCTCGATCGCGCGCGAGACGCTCGACATCTACGCGCCGATCGCGAACCGCCTCGGCATGCACACGATCAAACGCGAGCTCGAGGACCTCGGCTTCCGCGCGCTCTACCCGAGGCGTTACAAGGTCATCGAGTCGGCCGTGAAGGCGGCTAAGGGCAACCAGAAGCAGTTCGTCGGCCGCATCGCGGCCTCGCTCAAGGAGGCGCTCGACCTGGCCGGCATCGTCGCACGCATCGAGGGTCGCGAGAAGGATGCCTACAGCATCTACGAGAAGATGCGGCGCAAGAAGCTGTCGCTCAACGAAGTGGTCGACGTCTACGGCTTCCGGCTGATCGTCGACCGCGCCGACACCTGCTACCGCACGCTCGGCGTGGTGCACGCCGTGTTCAAGCCGATGCCGGGTCGGTTCAAGGATTACATCGCGATCCCGCGCGTCAACGGCTACCAGTCGCTGCACACGACGCTGTTCGGCCCCAACAGCACGCCGATCGAGGTGCAGATCCGCACGGAGGAAATGCACCGGATCGCCGAGTCCGGCATTGCGGCGCACTGGCAGTACAAGGAAGTGGGCAGCTCCGGCATCGGGCTCCACGGCGATCGCGCGCGCGAGTGGCTGCAACAGCTGGTCGAGATCCAGCAGGGCGGCAATTCCGAGGAATTCCTCGAGAGCGTCAAGGTGGACCTGTTTCCGGACAAGGTCTACGTCTTCACGCCCAAGGGCGAGATCCGGCGCCTGCCGCGCGGCTCCACCTGCGTCGACTTCGCGTACGCCGTGCACACCGACGTCGGCAACCGGTGCGTCGCGGCCAAGGTGGACCGTCGGCTCGTGCCTTTGCGGACGCCGCTGCGCAACGGGCAGACGGTCGAGATCATCACGGCCAAGGGCGCGACACCGAATCCGGCCTGGGTCAATTTCGTGGTCACGGCGAAGGCTCGGGCGTCGATCCGCCAGTACCTGAAGAGCCTCAAGCGCAGCGAAGCCATCGAACTCGGCAAGCGCCTGCTGAACCAGGCGCTCGAGGAGTTCTCGCTGACGTTGCGCAAGATCCCGCAGGACTCTGTCATTGCAGTCGTGGGCGAACTCGGCCTCCGGACGCAGGACGAATTGTTCGAGCGAATCGGCCTCGGGGAACGGGTCGCCCCGTTCATCGCGCGTCGCCTGCTGCCGCCCGAATCGGAGGGTGTCGCCGAGGGAACGGCGGGCCCGCTCGCCATCGCGGGCACCGAGGGCCTGGTCGTGTCCTACGCACGCTGCTGCTTCCCGATCCCGAACGACCCGATCCTCGCGAGCCTCTCGACCGGTCGCGGGGTGGTGATCCACCGCGAGGCCTGCGGCAACCTGGCCTCGTTCCGCAAGCAGCCCGAAAAGTGGATCCCGGTGACCTGGCA
>JAJTCR010000421.1 GCA_021325695.1 Steroidobacteraceae bacterium
CGCGCGACCTGCCGGACGGCTGGCTCGAGCGGCTCGAGGAGATTCTGCAGTTCACGGAGCGCTACCTCGAGCGCGTCCACGGCATGCTCGACCGCAACCGGATCTTCATCGGCCGCACGCGCGACGTCGCCGTGCTGACGCCCGAGCAGGCGCTGCACTGGGGCTACACGGGGCCGATCCTGCGCTCGACCGGCCTGCCGATGGACCTGCGCAAGGACGATCCGTACCTCGCCTACCCGGAGCTCGAGTTCGAGGTGCCGGTCGGCATCAAGGGCGACAATTACGACCGCTACTACGTGCGCATGCGCGAGATCGACGAGTCGATCTCGATGGTGCGCCAGTGCGTGAAACGGTTGCCCGGCGGACCGATCAATGTCGACGACCCGCGGATCGTGCTGCCCGAGAAAGACCTCGTCTACACGCAGATCGAGTCGCTGATCCACCACTTCAAGCTCGTCCTCGAGGGCGTCCAGGTTCCGGCCGGCGAGGTCTACACCGCGCACGAGGCGCCGAACGGCGAGCTCGGCTTCTACCTGATCAGCGACGGCACGGGCCGGCCCTACAAGCTGCACGTGCGAGCCCCGAGCTTCGTGCACATGGGCGGAATGCACACGTTGCTCGAGGGCTACCAGGTTTCGGACATCGTGCCGACGTTCGGCTCGATCAACATGGTCGGCGGGGAGTGCGACCGATGAGTTCGCCGTTGCCGTCCGTCCTGCTCGAGCAGTTCGACGCGCTGCGGCGCCAGTACCCGCCCGAGATGAAGACCTCGCTGGTGCTGCCGTTGCTGCACTGCGTCCAGGACGCGAACGGCCACGTGACCGAGGCCGACGCGGTGGCGATCGCCGGGTACATCGGCATGCCGGCGATCCAGGTGATCGAGGCGCTGACGTGGTACTCGATGTTCGACCGCGAGCCGCAGGGTCGCTACGTGATCAAGGTCTGCCGCAACATCGCGTGCTCGCTGCGCGGGTCGGAGCGCGTGGTCGCGCACCTGCAGCGGAAGCTCGGCATCGGCCTGGATGAAACGACGCCCGACGGACGCTTCACGCTCAGGACGGTCGAGTGCCTCGCCTCGTGCGGCACCGCGCCGGCCATGCAGGTGAACCGCACTTACCACGAGCAGCTCGACGAGGCGAAACTCGACCGGATCCTGGAATCGCTGCCGTGAATGGCACGGTGTTCATGACGTTCCCGGTCACCGCGACGTCGCACACGCTCGCGGATTACCGCGCGCGGGGCGGCTATGCCGGTCTCGAGCAGGCACTGCGCCAGCACACGCCGGCCGAGGTCGGCGAGCGCGCCAAGGCGTCGGGCCTGCAGGGCCGCGGCGGCGCGGGATTCATGACGGGCCTCAAGTGGGAGTTCGTCGCCAGGGACGCGCCGGTCGTCTACCTCTGCTGCAACATCGACGAAGGCGAGCCGGGCACGTTCAAGGATCGCTGGATCCTCGAGCACTCGCCACACCAGTTGATCGAGGGCATGCTGATCGCCGCGTACGCGCTGCGCGTGCGTCACGCGTTCGCGTACATCCGCGGCGAGTTCGACCTGCCGCTGCGGCGGCTGCAGGCCGCGCTGCAGGAAGCCCAAGCCGCCGGGCTCGTCGGGGACAACATCCTCGGCACCGGATTTTCCTGCGACATCGTCGTCCACCGCGGCGCCGGCGCGTACGTCTGCGGCGAGGAGTCGAGCCTGATCAATTCGCTCGAGGGCAAGAAGGGGTTTCCGCGCAACAAGCCGCCGTTTCCGGCGGTGCGTGGCCTGTACCAGAAGCCCACCGTGGTCAACAACGTGGAGACGCTCGCGACGGTGCCCTGGATCCTGGTCCACGGGTCGGAACGGTACGCGGCGATCGGCGTCAAGAAGTCGCCCGGCACGCGCCTGTTCGGCGTCTCGGGCCACGTCGAGCGCCCAGGGCTGTTCGAGAAACCCACGGGATACCCGCTCGCGCAGCTGATCTTTGATGACGCAGGCGGCATCCTCGGCGGCCGCAAGCTCAAGGCCGTGATCCCCGGCGGCAGCTCCACGCCGATCCTGACCGGGGCCGAGATCGAGAACGTCACGCTCGATCCCGAAAGCATGGGCAAGGCCGGCAGCATGGTGGGGTCCGGCGCGGTGATCGTGATCGCCGAAGGCACCTGCATGGTGCGGCTGCTGCAGGTGCTGTCGCGCTTCTACGCGCACGAGTCGTGCGGCCAGTGCACGCCCTGCCGCGAGGGCACCGACTGGATGAACCGCATCCTCGAGCGCGTGATCGCAGGGCGTGGCACGCCGGCGGACATCGCTACGCTGCGGCGGATTCCGTCCGGCATCCAGGGCAACACCGTCTGCGCGCTCGGCGACGCGGCTTCGATGCCGGTCGTGAGCTTCCTGAAGAAGTTCGGCGACGAGTTCGACCACTACGCGACGCACGGGCGCTCGCTGCACGACGGAAGGCTCGCGCCGTGAGCGCGCCCACGATCAAGGTCACGATCGACCAGCGCGAGGTGGAAGCGCGCCCGGGCGAAACCGTGCTGCAGGCCGCGCGCCGCCACGGCATCGACATCCCGCACTTCTGTTACCACGACAAGCTGTCGATCTCGGGCAACTGCCGGATCTGCCTCGTCAAGGTCAACAACCTGCCGAAGCTGCAACCAGCCTGCAACCTCGGCTGCGCGCCGAACATGGTCGTCGAGACCTCGGTCGAACAGGTGCAGCAGGCGCGGGACAGCCGCTGCGTGCGCTTCACGCGCGAGATCTCGGGCTCCAGCGCGCTCGGCATCGTCGAGCGCGGTCACCACTCCTACGTCGAGGCGCAGGTGCCGGGTCGGTTCGACGACGCGTACTCGGACAACGTGATCGAGATCTGTCCCACCGGCGCGCTGTTGTCGAACGACTTCCTCTACAAGTGCCGGGTCTGGTTCCTGCAGCCGGTCCGCTCGGTCTGCACGGGGTGCGCGCGTGGCTGCAGCGTCAAGGTCTGGCGCCGCTCGTCGGTGCGCCAGCAGCACATGCCGGGCACGGACAGCTCGCACGTCGCCTATCGGACGACCGTGTTCGAGAATCCGGACATCAACGGCCCGTGGCTCTGCAACAAGGGCTACGACCAGCACAAATGGATGGCGCGCGAGCGGCTGCTGCAACCGCTCGTGCGCGGCCAGGCCGTCGCGCCGGCCGGGGCGCTCGCCGAAGCGAAGCAGCTGCTCGAGACGGCCCGCAATCCGGCGGTGCTGGTCTCCACGCACGCCTCGAACGAGGAACTCGACGTGCTGCAGTCGCTGCTCGGCGGCGTCACGACCTACGTGCATCGCGACTGGCTGCCGGTCGACGGCGAGGTCGTCGAGGATCACCTGCTGATCCGGGCCGACAAGAACCCGAACCGCGCGGGCGTCGTCGCCCGCTTTGGCGACAGGGAGTTCGACCCGGCGGCCGGGCACGACGTCGTGCTGGCCTGGGGCGAGATGGGCACGGCGCTCCCGCTCGGTGGCGTCACCTGGATCCACCTGACGCCGTTCGGCACGCCGTCGGATGCGCCCGCGACCGTCGTGATCCCGCTCTCGAACACCTGGGAGCGTCGCGGCTCGTTCACGAACTTC
>JAJTCR010000028.1 GCA_021325695.1 Steroidobacteraceae bacterium
GCGGCATCGAGCATCTGCCACTGGTCCGCGCGACCGGCCTGCAGCGTTTCCATGTAGTACTCGACCGCGACGACCGCATCGGCGAGACGCTCGAGTCGTGCGGGCGTCAGCGATGCCGCGTCGGGACGCACGATGCTGCCGAGCGCGCGGCCCACGCCTTCCATGACTTCGACCGCCCGTTGCTTGCCGAGCATGAGCAGGCCTGCAGTGATGCCGCGCACCAGCTGCGGTACCTGGTCGAGTCCCTGCGCCTCCGCCGGCGCCGAGAGCGAGTGAGTGACCGCTTCCTTGATGCGCGCCATGTTGACGATGCATTCGCGCAGCACGGCCTCCTGGACCGCGCGGAATTCCTCGTCGGTCGGTTCGCCGGCCGCGGCCGCGGCCGCGTCCTTGCCCGGCAGGATCAGCCGCACGAGTTGCGTGTCGAGGCTGTCCTCGACCGCGATCAACGCGGCCGCGATGCCGAGCAGCGCGGTGTCGTCCGGCGGGATTCGCCGCTCCACGATCGCCTTCAGCGACTCGAGCTCGCCTTCCACGCGTGCCCGCAACGCGCCCAGCCCGAGCACGCCGAGCGTGTCGCTGATCTTGCGCAGCATCTCGAGCTGCGGCGCGAGGTCGTCGACCTGGGTCGCACCCTTGCGGACGAAGATGTCGAGCACGTCCTTGACCCGCGTGAGGTCCTCGCGGATCGCCGCGGCGACGGTGCGCATGAGCCGCACGCTCGGCGCCGAGAGCGTATCGGCGGTTTCCGTGGCCCGGGCGTCCCGGGTCGCCACCATGTCCTGCAGGCTGAACGACTGGCGCACCGCCTCCACGACCGGACCTGCCGTCGTGCTCTGTGCGACGTAGTACAGCAGGTTGTTCAGCACGTCGGCCGGCGGGGCATCGGCATATCGGCTCTCGCCGAGGTCCGCGAGCCGCCTCATCTCGCGGTCGACGTGGCCGAGCAGCCGCTTGACCGACACCGTGGCGTCGATGCCGCCCGAGCGCAACGCCTCGAGCACGGCCTGCACGACCCACCAGAGCTGGTACAGCGGCTGCGTCGTGGCGGCGTGTTCGAATTGCGCGGCAATCTCGGACAGGTGATGCAGGTTCTCGTCGACGCGCTCGCCCCGGATCCAGCCAAGCAGCGCGAGCTGGAAGCGCGGGCGGAGCTTGCGCGCGAGCTCGGCGAGGTCGCCCGTGTATGCCGAGCCGGGCCGCGCCTGCGCGTCGGACTTCAGGTTCAGCAGCAGCAGCGTGCCTTCGGACAGCAGCGCCGCGCCGCGGACCGCGCGCAGGTCATTCAGCAGCGGCAGCAGCAGGATCGGCAGGTCGCGCGCGCCGGTCGCCACGCGCTCGACGTACGACGGCAGCTGTTCCATCGAGCGCATCAGCGCATCCAGGCCGTCGGCGTCGGCCCGCCCGTCGCCGGAGTGCGCGTCGACGTAGCGCGCGACGAACTCCATTTCCTCGGCGAGCAGCGAGCCGCCGTAGACCTCCGCCAGTCGCAGCGCGCCGCGCGCGAGGTGGATGTGTGCGGCGAAGCGGTGCAGTGCACCGCGGTCCTCGGGCTTCTCGGCGAAGGCTTCCAGCGCGACGCGGGCCTCGTTCAGTTCGGCCGCGATTTCGCGCGAGATCACCTGCAACGAGGCATGCGCCTCGTCGACCGTCGCGAGCGGCAGGGGTTCGTTCGTCACGATGTTGCCGCCCCGGTCAGCCGGCGAGACTGCCGATGCGCCGCACGTTGCTGCTGCTCGCTGCAGAAGGCGCAACCGGTGCATCCTCGGCGCGTGCTGCCGGGAACTCACCGGTGCCGTTGCCGGCGATCGCGCCCGGCAGCCGGAACCCGGTCACGGACTTGCGCAGTTGCGTGGCGAGTTCCGCGAGCTTGCCGATCGAGGCGGACGTGGCCGTGGTGCTCTCGGCGGTCTGCGAGCTGATCTCGCGCAGCACCTGCATGTTGCGCGAGATGCTCTGCGACACGCCGGCCTGCTGCCGCGAGCTCGCGGAGATGTTCTGCACCAGGCTGGCGATCTGGTGCGAGACCTGCTCGATTTCCTCGAGCGCCGCGCCCGCATTCTCGGCCAGCAGCGCACCGCCGACCACGTCGGTCGTGGTGCGCTCCATCGAGACGACCGCCTCGTTGGTGTCGGCCTGGATCGTGCGCACCAGCACTTCGATCTGCTTGGTGGAATTCGCGGCCCGCTCGGCGAGCCGCTGCACTTCGTCGGCGACCACTGCGAAGCCGCGACCGGCCTCGCCGGCCATCGAGGCCTGGATCGAAGCGTTGAGGGCGAGGATGTTGGTCTGCTCGGCGATGTCGTTGATCAGCTCGACGATGTTGCCGATTTCCTGCGAGCTCTCGCCGAGACGCTTGATGCGCTTGGAGGTTTCCTGGATGTTCTCGCGGATCGCGTTCATGCCGTCGATCGTGCGCCGCACCGCGTCGCCGCCCTTGTGCGCGATGTCGACCGAGTGGCGCGCCACGTCCGCGGAGCGCTCGGCGTTGCCGGAGACTTCCTCCGTCGACGAGGCCATCGCGGCGATCGACTCCGACGCGGCGCCGATCTGCTTCGACTGTGCGGACGAGGCCTTGGCGAGGTGGTTCGAGAGCGCCTGCGTCTGGCGCGTGGCGGCGTCGAGCTTGACGGCCGAGTCGTTGATCGTGACGACGAGATCGCGCAACGCCTCGATCGCGTAGTTGATCGAGTCGGCGATCGCGCCCGTGATGTCCTCGGTGACCGTAGCCTGGACCGTGAGGTCACCGTCGGCCAGGCTCGACAATTCGTCGAGCAGCCGCAGGATCGCCTGCTGGTTGCGCTCGTTCTGGCGCGCCTGGTGCTCGGCCGCCTTGCGCAGCGCCGCCAGCTCCCGCTGCAGCCAGGCGCCGCCCACGAGCGCGAGCAGCGTCACGACGATGAAAAAGAGCGGCAGCCAGGGGCTGGCGAGCGCGCCGCCGGACCGGATCGCGCCACTCGTGTCGATCTTCGCCAGGCTCGCGCTCAGCGCGGCGCCGCTTTCGGTCAGTGCGTTGCGGGCGGCCTGCATCTGCTCGAGCTGGTCGGCGAGGCCGATGACCGCGCGCACCTGCTCCGCCTCGCTGCGGAACGCGGTGACCAGCGCTTGCGCCGCCGTGGCGGCCTCGCCGGTCGCCGGCGCGATGCCGAGCGTGTTGGCCTCGCCGGCCACGCCGCCCGCGACCTGCTGCATGAAGTCGAGGCTGTCGGTGAGTCGCCGCGCCGCGGCTTCGACCGGAGCGGTACCGTCGGCGAGCGCGGCCAGGTCCTGTTCCACCGCCTGGGCACGCAGTTCGAAGCGCTCGAAGCTGCGGTTGACCGACTCGGGACGTCCCGGACCCATGGTCTTCAGGACGCCCGCCGCCGTCGAGAGCAGGCGCGGCGTCGTCTCGCGCACGTCGGCCGCGGCTTTCTGCGCCTGCAGCGCGGCCTGCCGACCGTCGAGCACCGCCTGCGACTGCTCGAGCAGCGCAGCCCACCCGTTCTCGCCCCCGAGCACGCGTGCGCTCGGGCTAGCCAGCAGGCCGACCGCGGACTTGCCCGCATTGATCTCGTCGATCACGCGCTCGAGCCGCGCGCGCGATGCCGCGAGCGCGTCGAACGCCGGGGCCGAGCCGCGCACGGCCGCCCCAGCCTGCAGCGGGATGTTCTGCGACAGCGAGGTGAGCGACGCCATGTGCTCGCGCAACTGCGACTGCTGCTGCATCGCCCGTCCAGTCAGCAGCAGGGCCAGGGCGGCGAGCAGGGCCGCCACGAGCGCCACCCCGAGCAGCAGCGGCTGCAATCGGGCGGCGTCGAATCTGTTGGTCATGTCGTCACCCTGTTCGTCGTCGTGGGGCCGCGGTCAGGAAGCCGCGGCCTGCATGAACTGCTGGCTCTCGAGCAGCGTCTTGATGCTGAACACCGGCCAGACTTCGGCGCCGCGCTTGAACGCGCCCGCCACGTAACGCTCGCAGCGAAGCAGGGTCGGCGGCAGGTCGGCCGAAAATTCGCTCTCGAAGAATCGCCGGAAACCCATGACTTCGTCGACCACCAGTCCCGCGGGAATCTCGCGGTGGTTCGCGACCAGGACGCGGCTCGTCCGCGACACGGCGGTGGTGCCGGCGCCGAGGAAGGCGCGCAGGTCCACGACCGGCAGCAGCTGACCACGCACGTTCGACAACCCGCGGATCCACGAGCGCGCGCCGGGCACGCGCGTCACGGCAGGCGGATACGCTAGCACCTCGCGCGTCTCCTCGCGGGCGAGCAGGAATGCTTCGCCGCCGAGGCGGAACGCGATGCCGACCCATTCCGCGCCGGTGGCGACCGACTCCGGCTGGCCCTGCGCGGCGGCGCGGGCGCGGCGGTCGATCTCCCGCAGCAGTTCGAAGGGGCGTTCGCGCAGCGAACGCAGGCCGGTGGCGCCTTGCATGTGCTCAGGTGGCGATCGCGGCCTGCGCCTTGCGCACGAGTTGCTCCGTGACGACCGGCTTCACGAGGTAATCGACGGCGCCCTGCCTCAGGCCCCAGACGCGGTCCGATTCCTGGGACTTGGAGGTGACCATGATCACCGGGATCTTGCGGGTCTGCGGATCGTTCGCGAGTTCGCGCGTGGCCTGGAAGCCGTTCACGCCAGGCATCACGATGTCCATCAGGATCAGGTCGGGGCGCATCTCGCGCGCGAGCCGCAGTCCTTCGCTGCCGTCGGCCGCGGCGGCGGTCCGGAAACCGTGCTGCTCGAGCGCCTTCTGCATCACGTGAACGTCGGTCGGCGAATCGTCCACGATCAGAACCAGTGCCACTGGGTATCCTCCGGAAATCAGGCGCGGTGTACGTGGGTCTCGATCGCGCTCAGCAGTTCTTCGCGCGTGAACGGCTTGGTCAGGTAATGCTCGGAGCCGACGATCCGGCCGCGGGCACGGTCGAACAGGCCGTCCTTGCTGGACAGCATGATGACGGGAATCGAGCGGAACACCTTGTTGTGCTTGATCAGCGAGCAGGTCTGGTAGCCGTCGAGCCGGGGCATCATGATGTCGACGAAGACGATGTCGGGCTGGTGGTCCGCCACCTTCGAGAGCGCGTCGAAGCCGTCGACGGCCGTGAACACCTCGCAACCTTCGCGCGCCAGCAGCGTCTCGGCCGTGCGCCGGATCGTCTTGCTGTCGTCGATGACCAGCACCTTGAGGCCGGCCAGCCGCGGTCGGCTGTTGCTGGCTGCCGTGTTTTCCATGCCCTCGGGACCCTCGGATGCTGATGCGCTTGCAGGCGATCGACGCTAAGCGCGAGACCACTGCTCGCGCAGGCGTTTTAACATATTGGACACACCCCTGCCATTGGCGGCTTTCGATACCATGACGGCCATCACAGTGGCATTTTCACCGTCCGCGATCGACCGGAGCCTGCATGCCGAACACGCCCCTGCGCATCGCCGTGGTCATGGACCCGATCGAGCGGATCAAGCCGCGCAAGGACACCACGCTCGCGATGTTGCTCGCCGCGCAGCACCGTGGCTGGGACGTGCACTACCTCGAACTCGGTGACCTCTGGCTCCGTGACGGCGTCGCGATGGGTCGCGCCCGTCCGCTCGCGGTCCGCGCCCACGACGAGGACTGGTTCACGCGCGGCGAGCCCGTCGTCACGCGACTCGGCGACTTCGCCGCCATCCTGATGCGCAAGGATCCGCCGTTCGACACGGAGTACATCTACTCGACCTACATTCTCGAGCGCGCCGAAATGCAGGGCGCACTGGTCGTCAACCGGCCACAGGGCCTGCGCGACATGAACGAGAAGGTCTACACGGCCTGGTTCCCGCAGTGCTGCGCCCCGACGCTGATCGCGCGGGACATGGGGGACATGCACGCCTTCCTGCGCGAGCACGGCCGCGTCGTCTGCAAGCCGCTCCACGGCATGGGCGGGCGCTCGATCTTCGTCGTCGACCTGGGCGACAAGAATGCGAACGTCGTCTTTGAAACGCTCACGGAGTACGGCACGCGTTTCGCGATCGTGCAACGCTACATCCCCGACATCGTCACGACCGGCGACTCGAGGGTGATCCTGGTGGACGGCGACCCCGCTCCGTACGCGCTGGCGCGCATCCCGACCGAAGCGGACAACCGCGGCAATCTCGCCGCGGGGGCGAAGGGCATCGGCCGCCCGCTCGACGAGCGGGACCGCTGGCTCGCGGGCCAGATCGGTCCGGCGCTGCGTGAACGCGGGATGCTCTTCGTCGGGCTCGACGTGATCGGCGGTTACGTCACCGAGATCAACGTCACGAGCCCCACCGGCGTGCGTGAACTGCACAAGCAATTCGGCATCGACAGCGCCGCCGTGCTGATGGACGCGATCGCACGCCGGCTCGGCGTCAACTGAGGGCGTGATGACCGCTGGCCGTGCCACCTCCCGCCGACCGCGCGACCCGGTCCAGGACCGGCTCGCCACGGCGATCTTCGTCGCCGCGCTGGTGCACGGGCTGGTCATCATGGGCGTGAAGTTCAGTGCGCCGGACCCGGACGAGCGTCCACTGCCGACGCTCGAGATCCTGCTCGTGCCCCCGGGGCCGGACGATCCAGCGTCGAACGAGTCGGCTGCGTACCTGGCCCAGCGCACGCAGCGGGGCAGCGGCACGAGCCAGGAGGCGAAGCGAAGCTCCCTGCCGGAGGCCCGGCCGCCGCCGCCCGACGCCGTCGAAGCGCCGGTCGACCCGAAGGTCGAGCGGTCCGCGACCGACGAACCACGCGGACAGGACTCGGTGCTGGCGCGCCGCGTGCTCGAGGCGGAACGCCTGCCGACCGGCACGGACGAGACGCCCCAGAGTGCGCCTGTGTTCGTGGCGCAACCGGCGCCTGCGATGCCGACGGTGGGGCTCAATGCCGCCGCCAACGACGTCGACCTGCACCTGCGCGGCAATCGGTCCATCGACGGCCAGCTGCTGGCCGACACACGCGAGTCGGCGATCGCCGCCTACCTCGACGGCTGGAAACGGCGGATCGAGCGCGTCGGCACGCTCAATTTCCCGAACGAGGCGCGGCGCCGCCACCTGTCGGGAAATCCGGTGCTCGAGGTCGCGATCCGGGCGGACGGCTCACTCCAGACGGTGGTGGTCCGGCGCTCGAGCGGACATCGCGAACTCGACGACGCAGCGACCGGCATCGTGCGGCTGGCCGCGCCGTTCGACCCGTTCTCCACGGCCTTGCGCGCACGCTACCCCGTGCTCCGCTTTGCCTACGAATGGCAGTTCCTGAACGGGCGACTGGGGGGCGAGGGCGCAGTCTTCACGGCGGAGCCCTAGCGCGATACTGTGGCCGCGTGGCGACCTACCTCACCAACCAGTTCCTGATCGCGATGCCGGCGATGGAAGACCCGAATTTCGCGCAGACGGTGACGCTCGTCTGCGAGCACAGCGAGCGCGGCGCGCTGGGCATCGTCATCAATCGCACGCTGCCGATGACGCTGGGGGAAGTGTTCGACCAGCTGGGCCTCGACTCCAGCCGCTCGCGCGTCAATGACCAGCCGGTCCTGCGCGGCGGTCCCGTGCAGACGGAACGCGGCTTCGTCTTGCACTCGCCTGCCGCGGGCACGTGGGAATCGTCGCTGCCGTTCTCGGACCGGATGCACCTGACCACCTCGCGCGACATCCTCGACGCGCTCGCCGCCGGGGAGGGACCCGAGAGCGCCGTGATCGCGCTCGGCTACGCGGGCTGGGACGCGGGCCAGCTCGAGGACGAAATGGCGCGCAACGCCTGGCTCACGGTCGACGCCGACGAGCGCGTGCTGTTTTCGACCCCGGTCGAACAGCGCTGGCAGGCAGCCGCGAAGCTGCTCGGCATCGACCTGCGTGCCTTGAGCAGCGACGCAGGGCACGCCTGAAACGGGTCCACCCGACCAGCGGCGACGATGCGCCCCCCGGCCGTGGCCCGGTCGCGGCGGTCGTGGTGCTCGCCTTCGACTTCGGTCGTCGACGGATCGGTGTCGCGGTCGGCCAGACCCTGACCGGCACGACCACGGCCCTCGGCGCGTTGCCGGCCCGGGACGGAACGCCTGACTGGACGGCCGTCGATACGTGCATTGCCCGATGGGCGCCGACGCGGCTGCTCGTCGGGCTCCCCTATAATATGGACGGGACGGAAACCACCACGACGGCGAGCTGCCGCGCGTTCGGCGAGAACCTCGCGCGGCGCACCGGGCTGCCCGTGGACTTCGTCGACGAGCGCCTGACATCGTCCGCCGCGTACGACGAGCTGCGCAGCGAACGACGCTCCGGCGTGCGCGGGCGACGCATCCGGCCCCAGGACATCGACGCGAACGCGGCACGATTGATCCTGGAGACGTGGATGCGGGGAAGAGGAAGTGACTAGTGAATAGTGAACAGTGACTAGCAAGAGAGCCCCATGGCGCCGTGGCGCGCAGCGCCTTCGGACCAGTCACTATTCACTAGTCCCTAGTCACTTCCCCGACGGGGAGTTGCCTTGAGAACCGACACCGGCCGAGACCTGCAGCGCGACCACGCCGGGCGACTGCGCCACCTGCTCACGCTCGAGGGCTTGTCCGCCGACGAACTCAAGGGCCTGCTCGACTTCGCCCAGTTCTACGTGCGCCACCCCGGCGACATCGCGGCCCGCGACGGCAGTCTCGCCGGCCGCACGGTCGCCAACCTGTTCTTCGAGCCGAGCACGCGCACGCGCGTGTCGTTCGAGCTCGCGGCCCGACGGCTCGGCGCCGACGTCGTGAACCTCGACATGCAATCGTCCTCGCGCGCCAAGGGCGAGACCGTCCTCGACACCATCTACACGCTGCAGGCCATGGGCGTGGACGTGTTCGTCATGCGCGACTCCGAACCCGGGGTGCCGGCCTACGTGGCGGCGCACGTGCAACCGCACGTGAGCGTGCTGAACGCGGGCGAGGCGCACGTCTCGCACCCGACCCAGGGACTGCTCGACGTGCTGACCATCCGGCAGCGCAAGGGCAAGGATCTGGGCTCGCTCTGCGTCGCGATCGTCGGCGACATCAAGCACTCGCGTGTCGCGCGCTCGAGCGGCACGGCCCTGCAGACGCTCGGGGTCGGCGAACTGCGACTGGTATCGCCCGCGACGCTCGCGCCCGAGGCCGACGAGTTCGTCGGGGCGCGGCGGTACGCGTCGCTCGAGGAGGGAATTCGCGGCGCCGACGTCATCATGACCCTGCGCATACAGAAGGAGCGCATGGACACCCGCCAGATTCCGGACGTCGATGCGTTCCTGCGCGAATGGGGCATCACCGAGCAGACCGTACGCTACGCCGGGCCCGACGCGATCGTGCTGCACCCCGGCCCGATGAACCGGGGCGTCGAGATCACGGACGCCGTGGCCGACGGTGCGCAGTCGGCCGTGCAGCAGCAGGTGCGCAACGGCGTCGCCGTGCGCATGGCGGTGCTCGCGAC
>JAJTCR010000422.1 GCA_021325695.1 Steroidobacteraceae bacterium
GTGTTGCAGGCGCTCGAGCGCTGCAAGTCGCGCCGCGGCTCTCGCTGGCAGGAAACCTTCGAACACGAAGCGATCCGTCGGCAGTCCCGCGACCGACAGTGCGGCGATGGCCGCGCAGGGCCCGGGCACGGCGACGACCTCGACGCCCGCGCCTGCCGCGGCACCGACCAGCACCGCACCGGGATCGCTCATGAGCGGCGTGCCCGCGTCGGTGACGAGCGCGACCGTGGCACCGCGCAGCATTCGCTCCAGCACCTCCGGCACGCGCTGTCGCTCGTTGTGCTCGTGCAGCGCTTCGATTGCGCCGGTTCGCGCGATGCCACACCCGTCGAGCAACCGGCGCGTGTGCCGCGTGTCCTCGGCGAGCAGCAGGTCAGCGTCGCGCAGACACGCGACCGCGCGCGGGCTCAGGTCCTGCAGGTTACCGATGGGAGTTGCGACGACGAACAATGTGCCGGCCGCCGCGCGGCCCGTAGAATCAGCTGCCTTGTCCGACACGCGCGCCTCCTCGAGGTCCCTGCATGCTGCACGTATGGCTCCATCGCGGGCAAGCCGGCCTCCGCGCGGCCTTGATCGCTCTCGGCCTGGGAACGGCGCTGCACGCGGTGCCGACGGTGCGCGCGCAACCGGCCGATGTCGTCGCCGAGCACGCCGCGAGCCTGGCCGCCGCGGGCCGTCACCTCGAAGCGGCCGCGCGCTACGAACAGGCGGCGAAGCGCGGGTTCCTGAGCGGATGGGACGCGCGCCTCGCGCTGCTCGCCGCACGGGAGTACGCCGCGGCAGGCGAATTCAACGAAGCCGATCGCATGGTCGACAAGGTGCGCAATCGCGTGCGCACCGACGAGGAGCGTGCGCTGCTCGCGCTCGTCGAGGGTGGTCTCGCGCTCGACCGGGGCGACGCGAGCGCTGCAGTGGTGCCGTTGCGTGCCGCACCGATGAGCGTGCCGACCGACGTTGCGGTGGACGTGCTGGAAATGCGCGGGCGTGCCGAGATCGCGACCGGGCAGCACGTCGCGGGCATCCGCACGTTCGAGGCGCGCGGCGCACTGCTGACGGACGATGCCGCACGCCGCGAGAACGAGCGCCGGTTGTTCGACGAGCTCGTGCTGCACCTGCCCGCGGCGGTGCCCGCGCCGGCCGGCACGTCG
The DNA here is from genome assembly GCA_021325695.1 of Steroidobacteraceae bacterium. Lineage (GTDB taxonomy): Bacteria > Pseudomonadota > Gammaproteobacteria > Steroidobacterales > Steroidobacteraceae > RPQJ01. The sequence goes on from JAJTCR010000422.1 coordinate 1,149, forward strand.
CAGCGCGAGCGTGGCTGGCTCGAGTTGCCGGGAATCGTCGCGAGTGCGGGCACGCCCACGTCGCAGACGGCGTTCCGCGTGCGCGACTGGCTGCTGCAGCACCCGGACCATCCCGGCGCGGCGTTCCTGCCGCGTGCCGGCAGCGCGGTGTTGACCGTGCCGATGGGCGCCGATGCATCGATCGCGCTGCTGCTGCCGCTCGCGGGCAGGCAGGAGGCTGCAGCCTCGGCGGTGCGCGACGGGTTCGCGGCGAGCTGGTTCGCTTCGGGGTCCGGCGACACGCGCACGCGAGTCGACGTCTACGACACGTCCGCGGGCGCCGCCGCGGCTTACCAGCGGGCGATCGCCGACGGCGCCAGCGTGGTGGTGGGACCGCTGCTGAAGGAGGACGTGCTCGCCGTCGTCAACGCACAGCCGTCCGGCCTGCCGGTGCCGACGCTCGCGTTGAATTCCGCGCTGCCGGAGGGCGCGATGCCGCCGGCGTTCCTCTTCCAGTTCGCGCTCGACCCGGAACAGGAAGCGCGCGCCGTCGCGCGCCGGATCGGCGAGGACGGGCTCGTGCGCGGCATCGCCCTGTTTCCGGAGGGCGCCTGGGGCCAGCGCGTCCATGCGGCGTTCGTCGACGAATTGCAGCGCCTCGGCACCGTCACGCTGACCTCGGCGCAGTTTTACGCGCCCGACGCGAAGGACTTCTCCGGACCGCTGCGCGCGGCGCTCGGCCGCTTCGGTGGCGCCGGCGACCGCCGCGCCGACCGCAGCAAGCCGCCGCCCGCGCGCAACGCCGTGGCGGAACAGGCGGTCGGCCCGCAGTTCGCGTTCATCGCGGCGTCGTCCGCGAACGCCCGGGCGATACGACCGCAGTTGCGATTCCAGATGACGTACGACCTGGCCGTGTATTCGACCTCCGATGCGTGGGAGCCGAGCGCGCACACGGTGGCCGACCTCGAGGGTCTCGTGTTCCCCGAAATGCCGTGGTTGCTCTACAGCGGCCAGGGTGCGCCGGAACTCTGGGACGCGATCAACGCCGAGTGGTCGGCACGCGTCCGTGGACGCCTCCGGCTGTTCGCCTTCGGCTACGACGCGTTCCGGCTGGCGCAGCAACTCGGTCGTGGCCCGGGCGTGGCGGGATTGAACGGGCTCACCGGCACGCTCGAAATCCAGCGCGGCGACGGCCACGTGCATCGCAGCCTGCAGTTCGCGCGCATCGAGGGCGGCAAGCCGCAGCCTGCGCCCCCTGGACTGTCCGTGTTTCCGGCGACACCGCTGACAAATCCGGGGGGCACCGGCCTGCCGCGTTGACTAGACAGGTGACGTCGCGGTGGCGCGGACACCGGCGGACGTCCGATGCGAAATGCAGATGCAGGGCACGAACGCGGCGACGACGGCGTCGACACCACGACCGTGCTCGGACGGCGTGCAGAGGACCTGGCGCTCCGTCACCTCGAGCGAGCCGGGCTGGAACTGCTGACGCGCAACTACCGCTGCCGCGCGGGCGAGATCGACCTCGTGATGCTCGAGCCGGTGCGACGCACGCTGGTGCTGGTCGAGGTGCGG
>JAJTCR010000423.1 GCA_021325695.1 Steroidobacteraceae bacterium
GTAGTAGCGGCCCATGACGCCCTGCAGCTCCGGGAACTCGCCGACCATGGTCGTGAGCAGGTCGCACTTGGAGAGCTGCGCCGCGCGATCGGCCAGTTGCGGATCGCCGCCGATGCCGGAGGCGATCGTGCGGGCCAGCGCGCGTACGCGTTCGGTTTTCTGGTGCAGCGAGCCGAGTTGCGTCTGGAACGTCACGCGCTGCAGCGCCTCGAGTCGGGAATCGAGCCGGTGCTGCCGATCGGTCGCATAGAAGAACGCAGCGTCCGAGAGCCGTGGGCGCACCACGCGCTCGTTGCCGGCGATCACCTGCGACGGGTCGAGGCTGGCGATGTTCGCGACCGTGACGAACCACGGCATCAATCGCCCCTCGCGGTCGCGCACGGGGAAATACCGCTGGTGGTCCTGCATCGTCGCGATCAGCACCTCCGGCGGCAGTTCGAGGAACCGGGCGTCGAACCGGCCCGCGAGCGGCACCGGCCATTCCACGAGGCCGGTCACCTCGTCGAGCAACGCCTGCGACAGGACGGCATCGCCGCCGATGCCCTCGGCCGTCGCCGACACGCCGCGTCGAATGGTCTCCCGACGCTCCTGCACGTCGGCCAGCACCCGGCCCCGCTGGCGCAGTCGTCGCTCGTAGGCCGCCGGCGTCGTCAGGCGGATCGCCCTGGGCGCCATGAAGCGATGCCCGTAGGTGACGTTGCCAGCGCGGATGCCGAGGACCTCGGTGTCGACGACGTCGCGTCCGAACAGCAGGACCACCCAATGCACCGGCCGCACGAATTGCGCCTCGCCGGCGCCCCACCGCATGCGCCGCGCGATCGGCAACCCCTCGAGCGCGGTCACGACGATGGCTGGCAGCAGTTCCGCGGTGGATGCGCCCGGCTCGACTCCGCGAAAGACGAGCCACTGCCCCTTCGGCGTGTCGAGCCGCTCGAGCGCGCCGGCCTCGACGCCGCAGCCGCGCGCAAACGCCATCGCGGCCTGCGTAGGCTGCCCGTTTGCATCGAAGGCCGCTTTCACCGGCGGGCCGCGCTTCTCGAGCGGCCGGTCGGGCTGCCGTTCCGAGAGCCGGCGAACGCGCACGGCGAGGCGTCTTGGAGTGGCGAACGGTTCCACGGCCTTGAACTGCAGGCCGGCTTCGCGCAGCCCTTTCTCGATGCCCTCCGCGAACGCGGTGCACAGCGTCAGCAGCGATTTGGGCGGCAGCTCCTCGGTGCCGATCTCGACGAGCAGATCGCGAAAGGCGCTCATGCGAGGCCTCGCGTCGGGACACCGCGCTCCGGCAGGGGCGGGTCGATGTGCTCGATCGCGGAGCGGCCCCACCGTCGCTGCATCGGGAACCCGAGCGCTTCGCGACTCGCGTAGTACGCCTCCGCGACGCCGCGCGCGAGCGTGCGCACGCGCAGGATGTAGCGCTGTCGCTCGGTCACCGAGATCGCCTTGCGCGCGTCGAGCAGGTTGAAGGTGTGCGAGCTCGCAAGCATCCGCTCATAGGCCGGCAACGCCAGCTTCGCATCGAGCAGCCGCAGGCACTCCTTCTCGTGCGCATCGAACCGGCGGAACAGCTCGTCGACGTCGGCGAGCTCGAAGTTGAATCTCGATTGCTCCACCTCGTTCTGGTGGAAGACATCGCCGTAGGTGACGCGGCCGAGCGGGCCGTCGGTCCAGACCAGGTCGAACACGCTCTCGACGCCCTGGAGGTACATCGCCAGCCGCTCCAGCCCGTAGGTGATCTCGCCCATGACGGGCCGGCAGTCGAGCCCGCCGACCTGCTGGAAATAGGTGAACTGCGTGACTTCCATGCCATTGAGCCAGATTTCCCAGCCGAGTCCCCACGCGCCCAGCGTCGGCGACTCCCAGTTGTCCTCGACCAGCCGGATGTCGTGCACGAGTGGATCGATGCCGACCGCGCGCAGGGAGCCGAGGTAGAGCTCGATGAAATCCGGCGGCGACGGCTTGATGACCACCTGGTACTGGTAGTAGTGCTGCAGGCGGAACGGGTTGTCGCCGTATCGGCCGTCGGCCGGGCGGCGCGACGGCTGCACGTACGCCGCGCTCCACGGCTCGGGGCCCACCGCGCGCAGGAAGGTCGCCGTGTGGAACGTGCCGGCACCGACTTCCATGTCGTAGGGCTGGACGATCACGCAGCCACGCTGCGCCCAGTAGCGCTGGAGCGTGAGGATCAGGTCCTGGAACGTCCTGGGTTCGGTGACGGCCGCCTTGGGCATAAGCACTCACGGATCGCGCAAAACAGGAAGTATAGCAACGAGGCGCCGCGCGCCCCGGCGCACGAGCGACTGCGAGCGAACGTCCGCGGCTTGGCGAATTGCCGACGCAGGTGGTTCGTTCGAACCATTCCGGAACCAAAAAACCAAGCAAGGCTCAGGTTGTAGGACACTTGAACCTGCCGCAACCGGCCTACGGGGGCGATACTTGCGCGCCGCCGGAATACGCCGGCGACGACTTGGATATCACGGAGCGGCATGATGGCAGGAGTCTCGAACAAGCAGGTGCGCAGGTCGGCCAAGCGCGGAGCCAGGGGACGCACGTCGTCCCGCGTGCCGCGACGCGTGAAGGGAACCGAGCTCGACCTCCGTCGCACGCCGATGCAGGCCCGCGGGCAAGCCACGTTCGAGCGCATCCTCGACGCCACGGCAGAACTGCTCGACAAGGTCGGCACCGAGTCGCTGACCACGAACCTC
>JAJTCR010000424.1 GCA_021325695.1 Steroidobacteraceae bacterium
AGGTGGCCGAGCTGCGTCGCCGCCATCCGGACGACGTCGTCCTGCCCGTCCTCTTCGGGGCCGAAGGGCTCGTGGATCTGGTCACGATCGACCAGGCACTGCCCCCGGTCCCGCACACCACGAAGGCCAGGCATGGCGCTCGACACTGAACCGGCCGACACGGCCCGCTGGCGGTACCTCGATCAGTACTGCGCCGAGGTGCTGTGCGCCGACGATGGGCTGAAGCCCTACGTCTTTCGCACCGTCTACGAGGCGGTCGAGGCCTCGCGACGACTCGGTGGCTGTTCGCTGGGCAGGTGCCTGCACGCGCCGATGCGGTGGGTGCTGCTGCGCGCCACTGGGGCCGAACCGACCGCTACGCAGTGATCCCTCGAACAGTCGCGCTTCAGGGCAGCCGGCCGAGGAACGCGTCGATCGCGGTGACGGCTTCCGGTTCGTCGAGCAGCGGTACGTGGCCACGGTTCGGGACCTCGACGCGCACCAGGTCGGGCTTTTCGGCCTGCATGCGGTCGAGCGTCGCGCTCGAGAGGATGTCCGAGGTGGCACCCCGCAGCACGAGCGTCGGGATGGGGCCGAGCGTGCGGAACACCGGCCAGAGGTCCGGTGCCGCCGCCGCCGGGGCGCTGCGCACGGCCTCACCGATCATCGGGTCCATGTCGAGCCGCGGTGTCCCGTCGACGTCGGTGTAACTGCGCCTGGCGTAGTCCACCCATTGCTCGTCGGTGAGGCCCGGCAGCGCGAACTCGTACGTCGCGCGGACCAGCGCGACGGCCTCGTCCCAGGTGTGCGCCGGCGGAAAGCGACCCACGTACGAGGCGATGCGCGCAAGCCCGACCGGGTCGACCTCCGGCCCGATGTCGTTGAGGATCGCCGCCGCGATCCGATGCGGCGCCGTCGCGGCCGTGAGCATGGTCAGGATGCCGCCGAGCGAGGTGCCGAAGAACACGCAGCGGTCCACACCGGCGTCGTCGAGCAGTCGCGCGATGTCCCCGAGATAGGTGCCGGGGTGATAGTTCTGCCAGTGCGGGTCGTGCTGCGACTGGCCGCGGCCGCGCAGGTCTGCGCAGAGGACGCGCCGGTCGCGCCGCAGGCGCAGCGCCACGTGCGCAAAATCCCGGGAGTTGCGGGTGAGCCCCGGCAGGCACAGCACGGGCAGCTTGCCGGGCGATTCCGCGGGGTAGTCGCGGTAATACAGCTGCAATCCGTCCGCCGAGTCGAACCAGCGCTCGGTCATGTGGTTCATCGGGCCCCGTCTCCCAGCCTTGCGTAAAGCCTGCGCAGTTCGCGCTTCAGGATCTTACCGTTCGGGTTGCGCGGCAACTCGTCGACGAACACCACCCCCGCAATCCGCTGCTGCCTGCCGACGCGCGCATTGGTCCACTCGACCAGGTCGGCGGCGTCGACCGTGCCGGCTGAGACCACCACGGCGAGCGGCGTCTCGCCCCAGCGTTCGCTCGGAATGCCGACCACGGCCACCTCGCGCACGGACACGTGCCCCAGCATCACCATCTCGATGTCGACCGGGTACACGTTCTGGCTGGCGGAGAGGATCATGTCCTTCTTGCGGTCGACGATGTAGAGGAAGCCTTCGTCGTCGAGTCGGCCGATGTCGCCCGTGCGCAGCCAGCGCCGGCCTTGCGGGTCGATCCAGGTCGCCTCCGCGGTCGCCTCGGGGCGGTTGTGGTAGCCCTCCATCACGAGTCGGCCGAAGCCGCAGATCTCGCCGAACTCGCCGGGGCCGGCCTCGCGGTCATCGTCGCGGACGAGCGTGAGCTGCTGGCACGGGATCGGCTTGCCGACCGACTCGAGCTTGCGGTCGAAATCCTCAGGCGCGAGCGTCGTGACGATGCCCTCGGTGAGTCCGTACAACTCGATCAGCTCGCACCCCAACGTGTCGCGGGTGCGTCGCTTGAGCGCCGGTGCCAGCGGCGAGCCGCAGCACATGATCGCCTGCAGCGACGAGAAGTCGCGCTGCTCGAGGTCGCCGAGTTCCATGAGCCGCTGCAGCTGCACCGGGACGAACCCGCCGTGCGAGACGCGGAACCGTGCGATCGTGTCGGCCAGCGCCTCCGCGGAGAACGACGGCATCACGACGATGGTGCCGCCCGCCAGCACGGTGCACAGCATCGCGACCCAGCTGATGTTCGAGTACAGGCCGAGCGAACAGACGCTGACCGCGCCGCTGTGGTAGCGCAGCGCGATCGCGAGGTCGGTGGCCCACAGCATGCGGCAGCCGTGCGTGTGCACGATGCCCTTCGGGAGCCCCGTCGTGCCCGAGCTGTAGATGATGTTGCACTCGGTCGCGGGCGTGACGACCACGTCCGGACGGGTCGGCGGCATCGCGGTCCGCCACGCGTCGAAATCGAGCCAGCCCGCAGCAGCCGGCGCGGCAACGCCGATCCGCGCGAGGTCGCGGGCGATCTCGCCGCTCGCGACCAGCGCATCGATGCGTCGACAGTGCTCGCCCGAGGCCGCCACCGCGGCGGCGCCGCTGTCGCGGATCATCGCGGCGACGGCCGGGTCGGACACCGAGGTATTGAGCGGCACGACCGAGACGCCGGCCTTGCCCGCGCCGAGCAACGTGAGCGCCATCTCGATGCTGTTCGACATCAGCACCGCGAGTCGCTGCCCTGGAGCAAGCCCCAGTTGCCGCAGACCGTTCGCGACCTGGTTCGTCGCGGCGTCGAACTCGGCCCAGT
>JAJTCR010000425.1 GCA_021325695.1 Steroidobacteraceae bacterium
CCGTGCGTCTCGGTCGGGCGCTGCGGGCGCGTCGTGTACGAGATCGAGAAGCGCAGCGCGGGCTCGCGCTCCATCAGCGCACGCACGAGCGAGGTCTTGCCGGCGCCCGAGGGCGCAGCGATCACGAACAGGCGGCCGCGACGTGGCGGCGGGGTCGACGCGCTCAAGCGTGGGTCACTCGACGTTCTGGACCTGTTCCCGCATCTGCTCGATCAGCACTTTCATGTCCACCGCGGCACGCGTGGTGTCCGCGTCCTGCGACTTCGACGAGAGCGTGTTCGCCTCGCGGTTGAGTTCCTGCATCAGGAAGTCGAGACGACGGCCAGACGGCTCCCGGGCATCGAGCGCCTGGCAGGCCTCGGTCACGTGGCTGCCGAGCCGGTCGAGCTCTTCCTCGAAATCCATCTTGTACGCGATCAGCACGAGCTCCTGCTCGAGACGTGCCGCGTCGACCTGGGTGCCGAGCTGCGCCACGCGTTCGGACACCCGTGTGCGAATGCGGTCGCTGATCTCGGGCAGGCGTGCACGCAGCGTCGCCACGTTCTGCTGCAGCGATTCGCAGCGACCGAGCAGCATGTCGCGGATGCGACCACCCTCGCGTGCGCGGGACTCGTTGAGGTCCTGGACGGTTTCGCGCAGCAGTTCCATCGCCGCGGTCTGCGCCGGCTGCAGGTCCTTTTCGGCCTCGCGGATGACGCCGGGCCAGCGCAGCAGCTCGAGCGGACTGACGTTGGCCAGTGAACCCCCTGCCAGGCTTGCGACGTCGGCTGCGGCGCGCGCCACCTGCTCGACCAGCGACCGGCTGATCTCGATGCTGGCGGCCTGCGTCGAGGCGCCACGCAAATACAGCCCCGCGTCGACCTTGCCGCGGCGCAAGGCCGCCGAGATCACCTGTCGCGCATCGTTCTCGATTGCGCGCAGGTCCTCGGGCATCCGCATCGACAGCTCGAGGTACCGGTGGTTGACCGCGCGGATCTCGCAGGTGAGCGTGCCCCACGGGCCCTGGCGCTCGCGTCGCGCGAAGCCGGTCATGCTGCGGATCATCGGGGAGCAGCCTCGACTTGCTGGAAAGAAAACCGACGCGGCACGAAGCTGTATGTGCGCTGCGGCAAGTGCTATAAAACGTTGATAAGTCTACACGACACAGGGCGTGCCGGAGCGTCCCTTGCAGATCGAGCACGCGGACCTGAGTCTCATCGGGCATCGCGAAGAAAACCAGGATCGAGTCGCGATCGCCGATGCCGAAGGGACGGTGCTGCTCGCGGTCGTCGACGGCATGGGCGGGCATGCGGACGGCGCGCGCGCGGCCGAAGTCGCCATCCGCACGATGCTCGGCGAGTTCTGGGAAACGAGCCGGCCGCTGTTCGACCCCGATGGATTCCTGCATCTCACGGTGGGTCGCGCTCACGACGCCGTGGTCGCCCTCGGCAACGGCTTGCCGCCGGAGATCCGCCCCCGCGCCACGTGCGCGATCTGCCTGGTCCAGGGCAGCAACGCGTACTGGGCACACGTCGGCGACAGTCGCGTGTACCAGTTGCGCGACGGCAAGGTGTTCGAACGCACGCGCGATCACTCGCACGTCGAACTGCTGCTGCGGGCGGGCCGCATCACCGAGCGCCAGGCGCAGGCTCACCCGATGCGGAACTACGTCGAATGCTGCATTGGCGGCGACCCGGCGCTGCCGGAGATGACGCTGAGCGGTCGTCGCGTGCTGCAGGTGGGCGACGTGCTGATGCTCTGCTCCGACGGGCTGTGGGCAGGACTTCCGGAGGAGCAGATCGCTTCGCTCAGCGGCGATCGCGAACGCGACCTGCGCGCGGCCCTGACGGACCTCGGCGAACGCGCCGTGACGAACTCCGCCCCTTACGCGGACAATACGACCGCTGCCGCGATCCGCTGGCTCGGGCCGTGAACGACCGTGAATAGTGACCAGTGACTAGTGATTAGCCGGAACGCGGCCGCTCGGCCGCTCCGGTTCTGACCAGTCACTATTCACCAGTCACTGTCACTTCCCTGGAGGTTCCCTTGAGACCGAGTGGCCGTGCGCCCGACGAATTACGACCTGTCCGCATCACCCGCGGTTACACGCGTCACGCCGAGGGATCGGTGCTCGTGGAATTCGGCGACACGCGCGTGCTCGTCACGGCCTCGGTCGAGGACGGCGTTCCGGGTTTCCTGCGCGGCAAGGGCGAAGGCTGGGTCACCGCCGAGTACGGCATGCTGCCGCGCTCGACCCACACGCGCAGCGCACGCGAGGCCGCGCGCGGCAAGCAGGGCGGCCGCACGCTCGAGATCCAGCGCCTGATCGGCCGTTCGCTGCGCGCGGTGGTCGACCTGCGTGCACTCGGCGAGCGTACCGTCACGCTCGACTGCGACGTGCTGCAGGCAGACGGAGGAACCCGCACGGCGTCGATCACCGGCGCCTACGTGGCGCTGGCGGACGCGATGGCCGCGCTCGTGAAGCGCCGGCAGCTCGCGTCGAGCCCGCTGCACGGCCAGGTTGCGGCCATTTCAGTGGGAATCGTGCGTGGTGCGCCGGTGGTCGACCTCGATTACGTCGAGGATTCGAGCGCGGAAACCGACATGAACGTCGTCATGAACAACGGCGGCGGCTTCGTCGAGGTGCAGGGCACCGCGGAGGGACATGCGTTCCGCCGCCACGAACTCGACCGGCTGCTCGATCTCGCCGCAGACCGGGTTGACGTTCGTCGAGAACGCGTTGCTCAAGGCGCGATTCGCGTCGGCCGTCGCCGGGTTGCCCGCCATCGCGGATGATTCGGGACTCGAAGTCGACGCATTGCGCGGTGCGCCGGGCATTCACTCCGCGTGCTACGCGGGGCCCGGCGCGGACGACCGCGCCAACAACGACAAGTTGCTGCGCG
>JAJTCR010000426.1 GCA_021325695.1 Steroidobacteraceae bacterium
GCGTGCCGCCTCGGCCACGGCCGCGACCCGGCCGTGGTAGAGGAAGCCGCCTCGATCGAAGACGACACGTTCAACGCCCGCGGCGCGGGCACGCTCGGCCAGCAGCCGGCCGACGCGGCCTGCCGCGTCCTTGTTGGAGGTGCCGCCGGTGCGCAGGTCGGACTCGTGGGTCGACGCCGACGCCAGCGTGCGGCCGGCGATATCGTCGATGACCTGGGCGGAGATGTGCTTATTGGAGCGGAACACGGCGAGACGCGGCCGCTCGGCCGTGCCCCGGACATGCTTCCGCACGCGGGCGTGACGCTTGATGCGTGCGTCTCGCTTGTGCTTGGCGCTGTTCATCACTTGCCTGCCTTGCCAGCCTTGCGCTTGACGTGTTCGCCGAGGTAGCGGACGCCCTTGCCCTTGTAGGGCTCGGGCTTGCGCCACGCCCGGATGTCGGCGGCCACCTGGCCGACCGACTCCTTGTCGATGCCCGTGACGACGATGCGGTTGGGCGTGGGCACCTCGAAGCTGATGCCGTCGGGCGCCGTGACGTTCACGGCATGGCTGAAGCCGAGGGCGAGCTCGAGTGCGCCGGGGCCCCTGGCCGTGGCCCGGTAGCCCACACCGACGATCTCGAGCTCCTTGCTGAAGCCCTGCGTCACGCCGACCACCATGTTGTTGACCAGTGAGCGGACGAGCCCGTGCATGGCACGGTTCTGCCGCTCGTCGTCGGGCCGCTCGACCACGATGGTGTCGCCGTCCTGCCGGACGGTGATGGCGCCGGGGATGTCGCGCTCGAGCGCACCCTTCGGGCCCTTCACGCTGATGTGGCCGTTGGCGATCGTCACGTCGACGTCGCCGGGGACGGGGATGGGTGCCTTGCCGATGCGGGACATGTCAGTCGTGCCTCACCAGACGAAGCACAGGACCTCGCCGCCGACCCGGCGCTTGCGCGCCTCGCGGTCGGACAGCAGACCCTGGCTGGTCGAGAGCACCGCCACCCCGAGACCACCGAGGACACGGGGCACCTCGGTCGACTTGGAGTAGACGCGCAGGCCCGGCTTGGACACCCGGCGGATGCCGGAGATCGTGCGGGCGCGCTCGGGGCTGTACTTCATGGTGACGTGGAGCGTGCGGCCGGGGCGGTCGGGCGTCTCCTCGACGGCGAAGCCATCGATGTAGCCCTCCTGCTCGAGCACGCCGGCCAGCGCCTCCTTGAGCTTGGACGACGGCATGCGCACCTCGTCGTGCATCGCGATGTTCGCGTTGCGGATGCGGGTGAGCATGTCCGCGATGGGGTCGGTCATCGTCATGTGTCGCCTCCCCTCACCAGCTCGCCTTGGTGACGCCGGGCAGCTCGCCCGCGTGCGCGAGTTCGCGCAGGCAGATGCGGCAGAGGCCGAACTTCCGGAAGACCGAGTGCGGGCGACCGCACTTGCGGCACCGGCTGTAGGCCCTCACCTTGAACTTCGGCTTGGCCTGTTGCTTGTTGATGAGTGCTTTCTTTGCCATTGCTCTACTGACCCTCGCGCTTGAACGGGAAGCCCATGGACAACAGGAGCGCCCTTCCCTCGGCGTCCGTGTTGGCCGTGGTCACGATCGTGATGTCCATGCCACGGGGCTGGTCGATGCTGTCGTAGTCGATCTCGGGGAAGACGAGCTGCTCGGTCAGGCCGAACGTGTAGTTGCCGTGCCCGTCGAAGCTCCGCGGGTTGAGACCCCGGAAGTCGCGGATGCGGGGGATCGCGATCGAGATGAGCCGGTCGAGGAACTCCCACATGCGGTCGCCCCGCAGGGTGACCTTGACGCCGATGGCGTTGCCCTCACGCAGCTTGAAGTTTGCGATCGACTTCCTGGCTCGTGTGACCAGCGGCTTCTGGCCGGTGATCACCGTGAGGTCCTTGACCGCGCCCTCGAGCAGCGACGCCTGGCCCACGGCCGCGCCGACACCCATGTTGACCACGATCTTCTCGAGCCGCGGCACCTGCATCACGTTGGCGAGGCCGAGGCCCTCGCGCAGCTGCGAGCGCAGCGTCTCGTTGTAGCGGACCTTGAGCCGCGGCACGGCTCGCTCGGTCGTTGCCGTCTCGGTTGCCGTACTCATGCGATCTCACCTCCGCACTTCTTGCAGACCCGGACCTTCTGGCCCGAGGCGTCGACCTTGTAGCCCACCCGCGTCGGCTTGCCGCACGACGGGCACACCAGGGCGACGTTGGCCACGGGGAGCGGCATGTCCTTGTCGATGATGCCGCCCTGCTGGGTGGCCCGGGTGGGGCGCTGGTGCTTGCGGGCGACGTTGACCCCGTCGACGATCACCTTGCCGGCCGCGGGGATGGCGCGCATGACGTCGCCCTCCTTGCCGCGGTCCTTGCCGGTGAGCACACGGACCCGGTCGCCCTTGCGAATCTTCAGTCCAGCCATTACTAGACGACCTCGGGTGCGAGGGAGACGATCTTCATGAACCGCTTGTCGCGCAGCTCGCGGCCCACCGGGCCGAAGATGCGGGTGCCGCGGGGATTGCGCTCGGGGGTGATGAGCACGGCCGCGTTCTCGTCGAAGCGGATGTAGCTGCCGTCGGGACGGCGGCGTTCCTTCTTGGTGCGCACGACCACGCAGCGGACGACGTCGCCCTTGCGGACGGCCGCGCCGGGGATGGCGTCCTTCACGGTGGCCACGAAGATGTCGCCGATCGAGGCGTAGCGCCG
>JAJTCR010000427.1 GCA_021325695.1 Steroidobacteraceae bacterium
AGCGCGCGCCCGGCGCCGACACCGTCAATTCCGGACGGCTTCCCAAGGCCGTCCGCGACATGCGTGTCGCGGCCGGAGCCTCCATGGACGGATTCACGGCGTCCTTGGGAAGCCGTCCGGGGTTGGCCGGGGCGGCGCTGCCTGCCGCTTGATGCCGCTGAGATCGCTTGACTCGCAGGGGGAGGTTCGTCACCGCGCGCGGAGGTGTCTTTACGCATCAACGTTCCGGCGAGTCGTCCGGGTCCGTGCTGCGCTCGTACGCCTGCACGATGCGCTGCACCAGCGGATGACGCACGACGTCGCGCGCGTTGAAGAACGTGAACGCGACGCCGTCGACGCCGCGCAGCACCTCGATCGCGTGCCGCAGGCCGGAGCGCTGCTGCCGCGGCAGGTCCACCTGAGTGATGTCGCCCGTGACGACCGCCTTCGAGCCGAACCCCAGTCGCGTCAGGAACATCTTCATCTGTTCGACGGACGTGTTCTGCGCTTCGTCGAGGATGATGAACGAGTCGTTGAGCGAACGGCCGCGCATGAACGCCAGCGGTGCGACTTCGATCACCTGCCGCTCGATGTTCCGCGCGACGCGGTCGAAGCCCATCATCTCGTACAGCGCGTCGTACATCGGTCGCAGGTACGGGTCGACCTTCTGCGCCATGTCGCCTGGCAGGAACCCGAGCCGCTCGCCTGCCTCGACGGCCGGCCGCACCAGCACGATGCGACGCACGCTGCCCGACTGCAGCGCCTCGACCGCGCTCGCGACCGCGAGGTAGGTCTTGCCCGTGCCGGCCGGGCCGATGCCGAACGTCAGGTCGTTGAGCCGGATCTGGTCGAGGTACAGGCGCTGGTTCGGACCGCGTCCGCGGATGCCGCCACGCTGCGTCTGCACGACGACTTCACGTCCCGATTCCGCCGCACCGACGTCTCCCGCAGGCGCCGTCGGCTGCGGAAAGCCGTATTCCTGCACGCACAGGTGCACGAGAGCGGGCGACAGCGTCTCAGTCGCCGAGAGCTCGAACATGCGCCTGAGCACCGTCTCCGCGTTCACGACTGGCTCCGCGGGACCGAGGACCTGCAGCCGGTGACCGCGGCGTCGCACCTCGACGCCGAGTCGCTCCTCGACGTGACGCAGGTTCTGCTCCATCGGCCCCGCGAAATTCGCGAGGCGCTGGTTGTCGGCGCCGTCGAGCGACACGTCGCGCGCCTCGATCATCGCCGTCGTTGTCGGGGCGGTGGTCGGCGTCGGCACGTTGTCGCTGCTACTGCTGCGTCCGCTGCCCATCAGGCGGCAGTCCCGGCCGCGGCCGACGGCGCCAGGGCCGGCGATGTGCGCGGCGCCGGCGCTGCGAGCGCAAGCCGTCCGCGCAGCGAGTTCGGCATCGCCTCGGTGATGGCCACGTCGACGAACTGGTCGATCAGCGTGGACGGGCCGTCGAAATTGACCCAGCGGTTGTTCTCCGTGCGGCCCGCGAGCTGGCGCACGTCCTTCCTCGACGGACGCTCGACCAGCACGCGCTGCACCGTGCCGACCATGCTGCGGCTGATCGCGTCGGCCTGCGTGCGCAGCTGGGCCTGCAGTCGTTCGAGTCGCGCCTGCTTGACTTCGTGCGTCACGTCGTCGGGCAGCGACGCGGCCGGCGTGCCGGGCCGAGGGCTGTAGATGAAGCTGAAACTCTGGTCGAAGCCGATCTCGCGCACGAGGTCGAGCGTGCTCTCGAAATCGCGCTCCGTCTCGCCTGGGAAGCCGACGATCAGGTCGGTGGACAGGCTGATGTCCGGTCGGACTTGCCTGAGCCTGCGGATCTTCTGCTTGTACTCGAGCACCGTGTGGCCGCGCTTCATCAGGGCGAGCACCCGGTCCGAGCCGCTCTGCACGGGCAGGTGCAGGTAATTGGCGAGCTTCGGCACGTCGCGATACGCCTCGACCAGGCTGTCGCGGAACTCGACCGGGTGCGAGGTAGTGAAGCGGATGCGCTCGATGCCGGGCACCGCGGCGACGAAATAGATCAGCGCCGCGAGGTCCGCGTGGCCGCCACCCGCCATGGGCCCGCGGTAGGCATTCACGTTCTGGCCGAGCAGCGTCACTTCGCGCACGCCCTGCGCGGCGAGCGCACGCACTTCGTGCATGACCTGGTCGAGCGGCCGGCTCACTTCCTCGCCGCGGGTGTAGGGCACGACGCAGAAGGTGCAGTACTTGCTGCAGCCTTCCATGATCGAGACGAACGCCGTGGCGCCCTCGGCGCGCGGCTCGGGGAGGCGGTCGAACTTCTCGATCTCGGGAAAACTCACGTCGACGACCGCGCGCCCGTGTCGCCTGAGCTCGGCGAGCATGTCCGGGAGTCGGTGGATCGTCTGCGGCCCGAACACGAGGTCGACGAACGGGGCGCGCTCCGTGATGCCGTCGCCCTCCTGGCTCGCGACGCAGCCGCCCACGCCGATGATCACGTGTGGCCGCTCCGCCTTGAGCTCGCGCCAGCGTCCGAGCTGCGAGAACACCTTTTCCTGCGCCTTCTCACGCACCGAGCAGGTGTTGAGCAGCAGCAGGTCAGCCTGCGCGGGATCCTCGGTCGGCTCGTAATCGCCCGCGGCACGCAGCACGTCCGCCATGCGGGCGGAGTCGTACTCGTTCATCTGGCAGCCGAAGGTCTTGAGGTATACGCGCGGCATCGTCGTTCGCCGTGGGTCGGACG
>JAJTCR010000428.1 GCA_021325695.1 Steroidobacteraceae bacterium
GGCTCGTTCACGAACTTCGAGGGCAAGTCAAACACGTTCGAACAGGTGTTCACGAAGCCGGCGGGTGTGCAGCACGCCGCGGACGTCTTCCGGAGCCTCGCCTCATGATGCCCGACCTGCTCGTGCATGGGCTTTACATCGCCTACGTGCTCGGGTTCCTGCTCGGGCTCGCGACGATCTTCACGTGGGTCGAGCGCAAGCAGTCGGCGGTGATGGCGGACCGCATCGGCGCCAACCGCGCGTACCTGCGCATCCCGTTCACGCAGGTCAAGCTCGTCTGGTGGGGGCTGTTCCACGGCATCGCCGACGGCCTGAAGATGATCTTCAAGGAGAACTTCACCCCGGCCACGTACGACCGCTTCTGCTACAACCTCGCGCCGTGGCTCGCGTCGGTGCCGGTGCTGCTGGTGTTCGCGGTGGTGCCGTTCGGCGGCGAGGTCACGCCGGGTCGGTTCTTCGAGCCGGGCTCCGCCGCGGCCGAGTTCTTCGGCGACCGCAGCTGGCGCATGCAGATCGCCGCGCTCGACGCCGGGATCCTGTTCGTGCTCGCGATCTCGGGCGTCGGCATCCTCGGCACCATGCTCGCGGGCTGGTCGTCGAACAACAAGTTCTCGATGCTCGGCGCCGCGCGCGCGGCGTCGCAGATGATCTCGTACGAAGTGGCGATGGGCCTCGCGCTGATCGCGGTGGTCGTCACCTACGGCACGGTCGACCTGAACGACATGGTGCTCTGGCAGCAGCAGGCCGCCTGGGGAATCCTGGTGCAGCCGGTCGCGTTCCTGCTGTTCCTGACCGCGTCGATCGCCGAGAACAAGCGCATCCCGTTCGACCTGCCGGAGTGCGAGTCCGAGCTGATCTCGGGTTACTTCACCGAGTACACCTCGATGAAGATGGGCCTGTTCCTGCTCTCGGAGTTCATCGAGATCGTCGTGATCTCGGCGCTCGTGGTCACGCTGTTCCTCGGCGGCTACACGTTGCCGTTCCTGCGTCCCGAGGGGTTCGTGCTGCCTGGCGGCGCGACCTGGGAGCTCTCGCATTTCGCGGTCGTCGTGCTGCAGGTGCTCACGTTCACCGCCAAGGTGTTCGTGGTCGGCTGCTTCCAGATCGGCATCCGCTGGACGCTGCCCCGCTTCCGCTACGACCAGCTCATGGACCTCGGCTGGAAGTTCCTGCTGCCGCTCGCGGCGCTCAATCTCGTGGTCACCGCCGTCGTGCGCTGGTGGACGTTGTGAGCGGCCGTCCCGCGAAGAAGCAGTACTGGAACGAGCCCGAGCTCGGTCTCTGGGAACGCCTGTACATCTTCGAGATCGTGCGCGGTCTCTCGATCACCGGGGGCGTCTTCTTCCGCAACATGTGGAAGTGGGTGACCGGACGCAAGGGTGCGTTGACCGCCTACTACCCCGAGGAGGTCCGCGCGGACTATTCGCCGAACAACCGCGGTCGCCACGTGCTCACGCAGCGGCCCGACGGCAAGGTGCAGTGCGTCGCCTGCAACATGTGTGCGACGGCCTGCCCGGCCTACTGCATCGAGATCGAGGCCGCGATCGACCCCACCGACGGCGCCCACCCGAAGTCGCCGGCACGCTTCGAGATCGACTATTCGCGCTGCATCTTCTGCGGGTTCTGTGTCGAGGCCTGTCCCGAGGACGCGATCCGCATGGTCAAGGACACGCCCGACCTGCCGGGGTTCGACCGCGACGTGATGTGGGGCCGCAAGGACCTGCTGATGCTGTGGCATCCGCTCGCGGACCCGCGCAAGCGCTATCCGCCTGCACCGGAGCCGACGACGGAGGTGCGCGAGCCGTGATCGTCGATGCCTTCATCGTGCTCTTCGGCGTGCTGGCGCTCGTGTTCGCCGGCATCGTGCTGGTCGCCCGGCAACCGATGCGCGCCGCGCTCGCGCTCGTCGCGCACATGACCAGCCTGGCGGCGATCTTCGCGTGCCTGGACGTGCACGTGATCGCGCTGTTCCAGGTGCTGATCTATGTCGGCGCGGTCATGGTGTTCATGGTCTACACGATCATGCTGCTCGACGACCGCGACCTCGCCTACCGCAAGCGCTTCTCGGCCACGCTGGTGCCCGGCGTCGCGGTGGCCGTGGTGACCGGCCTCGCGCTGCTGCGCGTGCTCGGTCCCGCGGGCCCCGGGGCCCCGACGACCACCACGGGCCTCGGTCCGTTCTCGTTCTCCGCGTTCTCGGCCGCGTTCATGACGCGCTACTGGCTGCACTTCGAGCTCGCGACCGTGCTGCTGCTCGCGGGCATCGTCGCGGCGTGGGCCGTGATCCGGGAGGAGCGATGATCCACCGGTACGAGTTCCTGCTCGCGCTCGCCGTCGCGCTGTTCGCGATGGGCCTGCTCGGCGTGATGGTCCGGCGCAACCTGCTCGTCGTCGTGATGAGCCTCGAACTCATGCTGAACGCGGTCGTGCTGAGCTTCGTCGCGGCAGCAGCGCACACGCAGACGCTCGACGGCGCGGCAATGACGTTCTTCATCTACGTCGCCGCGACCTGCGAGATCGCGCTCGCGATGGCGCTGCTCGTGCTGCTGGTGCGGCGCCGCGGCACGCTCGACCTCGCCGCCGGGCACGAGCTCAAGGGCTGACGGCATGAATTCCCTGGCGCTCATTCCCGCCCTGCCGCTCGCCGGATTCCTGATCAACGGGCTGCTCGGCCGCAGGCTGCCCA
>JAJTCR010000429.1 GCA_021325695.1 Steroidobacteraceae bacterium
GATCGCGGCGCGCACGTGCGGCCAGAGCGCCTGCACGGTGTCGCGGTCGCGGGTGCGCTGCCAGTACATGCCGGCGAGCGCGACGAACAGCGGAGTCGCGTCCACCGAGCCGTAGTAGCGCGCGAAGGGCACCTCGCCCAGGCGCGCGAGCTCGCAGTCGCGCAGCTCGTGCACGATCTTGCCGGGCTCCATGTCGGCCGCGGCGTCCTCGGCGGTCGCCTGGTGCGCGGCCAGGAAGCGCAGCACCCCGCGCGCGATCGACGGATCGAACCACAGCATCTCGAGCGCGGTGACCAGCCCGTCCCGGCCGAAGGGGGTCGAGAACCACGGCACGCCGGCGTAGGGGTACGGCCCGTGCGGCGTGCCGGTCATCAGCATCTCGAGGTCGGCGGCGGAGCGCGACAGCACGCTGTTGAACACGCTGTTCGAGGTCTCGATCGCCGGCAGGCTGCCGCGCGCCGCGGCGCCGCTGCGGCGCGCCTGGCGCAGGGCGGAGAAGAAGCGCGGCTCCTGCGCCGGCGGGCTTCCCCGCTCGCAGTGGACCGTGACCCCGAGCGCGCGGCGCTCGCGCGGGGCGAGCTCGAGGTCGAATTCCGCCCGGTTGCCCGTCAGTTTCCTGGGCGTCAGCGAGAAGCAGAGCCGGGTGGCGCGCGCCAGGCCGTCGAGAGAGTCGTAGACGAATGCGACCTCGGCCGGCGTGCGCAGCTCCGGGCGCACCGCGCCCCGGCCGCTGCGCCGGTAGCCGCGGATCTCGAAGAGGTCGGCGAAGTCGGCGGCGAAATCGAACGCCAGGCGAAGGCGCGCCGGGTGGTCGGCGTAGCTCGTGACGGTGAACAGCTCGTAGCAGCTCGACTGCCACAGGAACTTGGCGCGTGCGACGTGAAACGTGTCCTTGGCGAGGGCGAGCTCGCCGTCGCTGAAGATGTCGGGGTTGGTGAGGTCGACGTCGAGCGTGACGTTGTCCGTCTGCACCGTCGAGGACAGCATCAGCGGGCGGCGTCCCTCGAGCGTGAACAGCAGCCGCGACAGGTGGCGCGTGTCGTGGTGGAACAGGCCCGCGGGGCTGTGCTCGGCCTCGAGCACGTCGCCGAACTCGTCGAACATCGCGAACGTGTCGCCGTGCTTGAGCGTGCGGCGGCTCGACGCCGCCAGCGACACGACGCCCGGGACGAACACGGTGACCGGCGGGGCGGTCTCGTCCCGCTTCACGCGGTGAGCTCTCGCTTTTTCACTCCCAGGCTTCGGTAGACCGCCAGATAGTCGCGCGCCATGCGTGCCGCCGAGAAGCGCTCCTCGCAGTACAGGCGCACTTCGTTGCGGTCGAGGCGCGCCGCGGTGTCCACCGCCGCCACCGCCTGCTCGATCGAGTCGACGACCAGGCCGGTGACGCCGTGCTCGACGATCTCCGGCACCGAGCCGTTCCGCCAGGCGATCACCGGCGTGCCGCACGACATGGCCTCGATCATGGCGAGCCCGAAAGGCTCGGGCCAGTCGATCGGAAAGAGCAGCGCGATGGCGTTGCCGAGGAACGCCGGCTTGGTCGACTCGTCCACCTCGCCGACGTACTCGACCAGCGGGTCGCCGAGCAGCGGCGCCACGCGGCTCTTCCAGTAGGCCTGGTCGACCTTGTCGATCTTCGCCGCGATGCGCAGCCGCCGCCCCGAGCGTCGCGCGATCTCGATCGCGCGCTCGATGCCCTTCTCCGGCGACACGCGGCCGAGGAACGCCAGGTACTGTCCCCGCGGCGCCGGGTTGAACGGGCACACCGACTCGGGCCGGCGGTGGTGCACGGTCGCGACCCAGCGCGCGCCGGGGAGCGCGCGACGCTGCGCGTCGGAGATGGAGACGAGCGGCATGTCGTGGAACTCGCGGTACAGCGGCGCGAGGTCGGGGGAATCGACGCGGCCGTGCAGCGTGCTCACGGTCTTGCGCGCGAGCGGGCGGAACAGCGGCAGGTGCAGGTGCTCGACGTGGAAGTGCAGCACGTCGAACTCGTGGGCACGGGCGCGCACCCGCTCGAGCATCACGAGGAGGTGAGGCAGGGGGTCGCGCACGCGGGGGTCGAGCCGCAGCGCGTGCGCCGAGCACGCGACCAGGCGCGCGCTGGTCTGCGAGTCTCCGCTGGCGAACAGCGTCACGTCGTGCCCCAGGCGCACCAGCTCCTCGGTGAGATAGGACACGACCCTCTCGGTCCCGCCATACAGCTTCGGCGGCACGCTCTCCGCGAGGGGTGCGATTTGCGCAATTTTCATTGGACTCTCGAAACACGGGTGCAATAGGCGTGCCGGGAATGCCGATTGCTGGCAGAATTCCCCAAAATCATGCAAATTGAAGCCGTCAAGGCGGCCTACCGGCGCTATGCGCGGATCTACGATGCGGTCTTCGGCCCGGTGCTGCAGCCGGGGCGCAAGGCGGTCCTCGACGCGCTGAAGCTCAAGCCGGGCGACCGCGTCCTCGAAGTCGGCGTGGGCACCGGCCTTTCGCTGCCGCTCTATCCGCGCAGCGTGCGCATCACCGGCATCGACGTCTCCGGCGAAATGCTGGAAAAGGCTCGCGCGCGCGTCGCGTCCCGCAGGCTGGAGAACGTCGAGGCGCTGCTCGAGATGGACGCCGAGAGCATGTCGTTCCCGGACGCGAGCTTCGACAAGGTCGTGGCCATGTACGTCGTCTCGGTGGTG
>JAJTCR010000430.1 GCA_021325695.1 Steroidobacteraceae bacterium
AGTTTCGCCAAGGGCGCGAAGGTGCAGTTGCACGATCCGATGCTCATGACCAACTTCGAAAGCAAGGCCATGGGACGCACGTTCGACGAGATCGTCTTTGCCTCGGCCGTCAGCACCGAGTCCGGTGGCATCGCGAACCCGGCCCAGCAGATGGGGGCGGTGCACAAGGGCGCCGCGGCGTCTGCCGCCAGCGTGCCGGTCGTCAAGGCGCCGAAAGCCTCCGGCCCGAACGCGCGCACCGTCGCCGAGGTCTACGCGCAGCGCTCCAAGCTCAAGGACAAGCCTGTCGCCGTCCAGGGCACTGTGGTCAAGTTCTCGGCGGACATCATGGACCGCAACTGGATCCACTTGCGTGACGGCTCGGGCTCGGCGGCGGACAAATCCAACGACCTCATGGTCACGACCAAGCAGGTCGCGAAGGTCGGGGACGTCGTCACCGTGAGCGGCGTCGTGAAGACGGACGTGAATTACGGCTCGGGCTACGCGTACCCCGTCGTGATCGAAGGCGCGAAGCTCAACTGATCCGCCCGCGCCCAACCCCGCGGAACCCGCGGCGTTTTGCAGGCCCGTCGCAGCCAAGACTGCGACGGGCCTTCGCCCTGGTGCCCCCGGTCAGCTGGCCGTTTCCTGCGACCGCTCCTCTTCCTCGAGCTCGCTCGTCGCGCGGGCCCGCTCGGCCGCGTCACGGCCTGCGATGAACGCGTGATCGGAGTTGTAGTACTGCCACTCGCTGTACCGGCCAGCGAGGATGATGTCGTGCCGCGCGCACCAGTCGTCGACGACCTTGAAGTTCTGCGCGCGCGCATGGTCGTACACCACGTACGCGTACGGCATGTCCACCTGGTTGCGCACCACGACCTGGTCGTCCTCCCGCAGCAGGCCCACCCGGATGCAATCGCGGATGCAAAGGTCGATGAGTTCGTCGCCCTCGCAGGGCAGCGGTTTCGACGGCGCGTAGGTGATCTCGCAGGTGAGGCCGAACCCGCCGGGCGCATTGCAGTACGGGCTCGCGTTGCCTTGCACGAAGATGCGATGGAACACCGAGTCCCCCGGGTAGTAGATCCAGTGCTTGTCGGTGATGTTCTCGCGCGCGACGCCGAGGTTCACGCAACGTACCGACGTGTGGCGCAGCCTCGAAGCCGCTTCGCGGACCGGTGCGAGCGCCTCGCCCGACAGCATCTTCACGAGTTCCGGCAGTGGCATCGTGCTGATCAGCTGCTCGTACTGGAAACGCCGTCCATCGGCGAGCACGACCTGGTGACGCAAGGCGTCCACCGCCACGACCCGTGCGTTGAGCTGCAGGTCACCCTCGAGCAGCGGCAGGAAGCCGTCCATCAGCGCCTGGAATCCACCGCGCAGCGGGTAGCCGAAACGCGCGTTCGGGCCGATCGGCTTCTTCGACGGTTGCAGCGCGCCCTCGATCATTTCCTCGAGGTCGGGTAGCGGTACACGCCCGCCGAGCCACGACGTTTCCATCTCGCTCAGCGGCACGGCCCAGAGTTTGCGGTTGTACGGAATCGCGAAGTGCTTCGCGACGCCGGCGCCCCAGACCCGGTAGATGAACTCCTCGAAATTCTGCGGCTCCGCGCGCGACTGCCGCGCAGGCTTGTCGAAGGCCACGAGCGGGGCCGTCGCCTCGGCGATGCCGTCTGCACAGCAGTCGGTGATCGATTCGGCCTTCGGGTCGCATCGACGCGGGTCGACGGCGACCGGCCGAGGCGGCGCTGCCGTCGGCTCCTTGATCGGACCGAAGCGTGCCTCGATCGCACCTACGATGCACTCCTTGAGCACGTCCGCCGGCAGACCATAGAGCGCCTGCTGGAAGGGATAGCGCGTGTACACGTCGTGGCTGTAGATCCAGGCCTCGCGATTCTGCCAGTGCACGTTGTCGCCCAGCAGCCGCTCGTACATCTCGTGCACGTACGGATCGTTCGAGAACATGATGTGGCCGGCGTGATCGAACGTGAAGCCGCCGTCGACCACGGAACGACACCAGCCGCCGACCGTCGCGCCGGCTTCGAGCAGTACGCTGTTGCGGCCGAGGTGATACGCCGCGCTCAGGCCGGTGGGCCCGGCGCCGATCACGACGGTCTCGACTGCGCGCGCGCGAGGCGGCGACGGGCTGCGCGTCAGGCCGGTCGGCGTCGTCGCGGCGGCTGGTGCCGCCGGGCGCCAGGCGGCATCGATCAGTTCGCGCATCGCCTGCGCGGTGGCCTCCCACGACGTCGTCTCGAGCGCCGCATCGGCGCGCCGCCGGCGCTCCGCCGCCTCTTCGCGCGATTCTGCGAGGGAGGCTTCGCAGGCCTCGATGAAGGCGTTGCGTGACCCGGCGATCCGGACGACCTCGCTGAAACACTCGACCACGTCGTTGACCGGCGTGCTCACGACCGACTTGCCCGCGGCCATGTATTCGAGGGTCTTGGTCGGGCTGATGTAGCGCGTCGCGTCGTTGAGCGCGAACGGCAGCAGGCACACGTCCCACCCCGCGACCAGCTCGGGCAAGTCTTCATAGCTCCGCTGGCCCAGATACTCGATGTTCGCTCGGCGCGGCAGCGAGTCCGCCGAGATCTTCACGACCGGCCCGACCATGACGAGTTTCCAGTCGGGATGTGCGTCGGCGATGGCGCCGACCAGGCCGAGGTCGACGCGCTCGTCGATCACGCCGAAGAAGCCGAGGACCGGTGGGGTATTCGGTGGCCGGCGGTCGTCGCGTGCCCTCGCGAAGTGCTCGGCATCGACCGAGCTCGGAAAGCAATGCACGGACGGGTTGCGGTCGCGCTTGGACCGGTACAGGCTCGGACCGCCGGTGAAGACCAGGTCTGCGCGCTTGAGCAACGCGCTTTCGCGCTGCACCAGCTGTCGTGGGGCGTTGAGGAACGCCGAAAGCTCGTCCATGCAGTCGTAGACGATGGCGCGCGGCCGCAGGGGATCGATCAGCGGCAAGGCCATCGGCGTGTAGAACCACACTGCGTAGTCCTCCACGTGGTTGGTCTCGAGGTGCTGTCGGACGAGGAACTGCAGGTCGGAAATGTGGTCGTCGTGAAAGCCCGCGGCGCGCTTCGGCAGATGCGGCCGGCACACGGTCACGCCGCATGCGGTCTCGATCACCTCGAGACGCCGGTCGCCCTCGCCATGAACCGGCTCCTCGATATAAGACACGTGATAGTGGCGGCCCAGGCGGGAGAGCAGGTGCTGGGGACGCTGGTAGACGAAGTTCCGTGGGTCGAAACTGACGCGCCGCGCGACTCCGGTTTGGTGGACGATCCGGCGGGCCGCGCTGCAGGATGGACGTCGACTGCGGCTGCAGTTCGCTTGGGTCACGATCGAAGGAGAGTTTCAGCGTGTCGTGCAGCGTCGAACGTGTCGGAGTGGAGTCATTCGATGGCGAGAGCGTCGAGCGGTATCGGTTGCGGGCCGGTGCAGCGTCGCTCGAATGCCTCAGCGTCGGGTGCGTGATCACGCGACTCGATGTTCCCGACCGTGACGGGAAATCTGCAAACGTGGTGCTCGGATATCTCGATCCGCGAGAATACGCGGGACGACGCCGCGAGTATTTCGGGGCGGTGGTCGGGCGCGTGGCCAACAGGATTGCGCGCGGAAGCTTCGTGCTCGACGGCCGCATGCATCGACTGGCCGCCAACGACGGCGCGAACCACCTGCACGGAGGCCGACGGGGTTTCGATCGCCGGGTTTGGCAGGTGGTACCGGCGTCCTCAGGCGACGAGGCAAGCGTCCGACTGCAGTTGACGAGTCCGGATGGCGACGAAGGGTACCCCGGCGAGCTTGCGGCGACGGTGGTCTACACACTCACGGCCGATCACGCCCTGCGGATCGACTACGCGGCGACGACGACCGCGCCCACCGTCGTGAACCTGACGCAACACAGTTACTTCAATCTCGCGGGGGACGGCACCGGCGACGTGCTCGAGCACCAGATCGAAATCGCAGCCGACGAAATCTGTGCGGTGGATGAGACCCTCCTGCCGACCGGCGAGCTGCGCGCAGTCGCGGGAACGACATTCGACCTGCGAGCCCCACGTGTGATCGGCCGAGCGCTCGAATCACGCGACGACCAGCTCGAACTCGCCGGCGGGTTCGATCATTGCTTCGCGCTGCAGGGCTGGCGCGCGCGTGGCCGGGCGTTGCGCCATGCCTGCACGCTGTCGGAACCTCGCAGTGGCCGCCGTCTCCGCGTCGACACCGATCAGCCAGGGATGCAGTTCTACTCGGGCAATTTCCTCGACGGTACGGCGACGGGCCCTGGCGGCGGCAACTACG
>JAJTCR010000431.1 GCA_021325695.1 Steroidobacteraceae bacterium
CGAAGGAACGCACGGACCTCGCGCTGCGCATCAACGGCTTGCTCGCCTCACCGGGGTTCGAGGCCTGGCTGCAGGGCGACCCACTCGACGTCCAGTCTCTGCTCTACGACGCGAACGGACGGCCGCGCATCGCCGTCGTCTCGATCGCGCACCTCAATGACGCCGAGCGCATGTTCGTCGTCACGCTGCTCGCGAACGAGGTCGTGGCGTGGATGCGGCGCCAGCCGGGCACGACCAGCCTGCGCGCACTGTTCTACATGGACGAGGTGTTCGGCTACTTTCCGCCCAGCGCCATGCCGCCCTCGAAGACGCCCCTGCTCACCCTCATGAAGCAGGCGCGTGCGTTCGGACTCGGAGTCGTGCTGGCGACGCAGAACCCCGTCGACCTCGATTACAAGGGGCTCGGCAACGCCGGCACGTGGTTCATCGGTCGGCTGCAGACGGAGCGCGACAAGCTGCGGGTCATCGACGGCCTGCTGGGCAGCGATGCCGCCGGCGGCATGGACAAGGCGCGACTCGAGTCGGCGATGTCGGGCCTGCCGCAGCGGACGTTCCTGATGCGCAACGTGCACGACGACGCGCCGCTGCTGCTGCGCACGCGCTGGGCGCTGTCGTACCTGCGCGGACCGCTCACGATCGCGGAGATCGCGCGCTTTGTCGCTGCAGCCTCTACGACATCACAGCCTGTGGCAGAGGCCGCGGCGCGGGCGGCCGCACCGCCGAGGCAAGGGCCTGCCGCGGGTTCGCCGAGTCGACCGGTCGTGCCGGCCGGTCTGCGGGAGTACTTCCTGGCCGCGTCCGGCACGAGCGTCGAGTACGAGCCGAGGCTCGGCGCACGCGTGCGTACGCATTTCGTCGACGCCCGGACGGACGTCGACCTGTGGACGGAGTCGTTCTGCCTCGCACCGCTCGGCGAAGGCGGACCCGCGTGGGAGCACGCAGAGACGCAGGGCCCGCCGGCCCCGGAGTTGCTCGAGGAGCCGGCGCCGGGCGCGACTTTCCGGTCGATCCCGGGCGGCGCGCTGACCGCGCCGAAGGCGTTGCAGCAGCACGCCAGGGCGCTGGTCGAGCACGTATACCGCACCAGCACCGTCTCG
The DNA here is from genome assembly GCA_021325695.1 of Steroidobacteraceae bacterium. GTDB lineage: Bacteria > Pseudomonadota > Gammaproteobacteria > Steroidobacterales > Steroidobacteraceae > RPQJ01. Next base: position 1,098 of record JAJTCR010000431.1, read on the forward strand.
GTGCTCCGTTGTCCCGGCCTCAAGGCCGTCGCCGGGCCCGCGGTGAGCGAGGGCGAGTTTCGCGCACGACTGGCCCAGTCGCTGCGGGAAAAGCGCGACCAGGCCGTCGACACCCTGCGTCGGAAGTATGGTGGGCGGCTGGGGACGCTCGCGGACCGGCGACGACGCGCCGAGCAGAAACTCGCGCGCGAGAAAGAGCAGGCCAGCCGCGAGACCATGTCGTCGGCGCTCAGCGTCGGCGGCAGCCTGCTCGGCGCCCTGTTCGGTGGCGGCCGCCGTTCGGCCGCGTTGGGCAGGGCCGCAACCGCAGCGCGGGGCGTCGGTCGGATCGGCAAGGAACGCACGGACGTCGCGCACGCGGAGGCCGATCTCACTTCGTTGCGGGAGCAGTTCTCCGCGCTGGAGGCCGAGCTCGAAACCGAAGTTGCGGCCCTCGACTCCACGCTCGACCCGGCCGCGATCCAGCTCGAAACCGTGGCGGTGAAACCGCGCAAGTCCGACATCCAGGTGACCGACCTGGCTCTGGTCTGGCAGCCGGCGTGACGTAGAATCGCCGCGTCCCGACCACCTGCACAGGCCTCGTGATGGACGACCTGATCCGCAAGCTCACCAAGGACCTCGGCGTCACCCGTGACCAGGCCCGCGGCGGGGTCGTTGCGCTGCTGCGCGCGGGCCAGCAGAACATGGCCCGACCCGACTTCGAGCAGTTCGTCGCCGACATCCCGGGCGCCGACAAGCTGCTGCGCACTGCGCCGGCGCAGAGCACGCTGAGTACACTCGCCGGTGGACTCGGATCGCTGCTCGGCGGACGTTCGGGCGGCGCCGGCCGCTGGGCGGGCCTCGCCGCGTCGTTCACGGAGCTCGGCATCGACCTCGACACGGCCAAGCGGTTCGGCCCGATCGTGATCGAGTACGTGCGGCAGCACGGCGGCGAGAACCTCGTGGGAAAGATCCGCGCCGCGCTCAAGATCTGACGACATCCGATTGGCCGTCATCCCCGTCCACCGCAGGCTCTGCGCCGGGCGCGCCCTCCTCGCGGTCGTGCTCGCGAGTTCGCTCTGCGTCGCCGCGTGCGGCAAGCACACGAGCCGTGAATTGCAGCCCGGCAGTTATCGCGCCGTGCTCGAGCTGCCGGGCGGTCGATCGTTGCCGTTCGGGCTCGACGTCGCGCTCGAGGAAGCGGGTCCGGTCCTGTACCTGATCAACGGCCCGGAGCGCGTGCGCGTGACCGAGGTCGTGGCGCAGCCGGGCAAGGTCTCGGCGCGCATGCCCGGGTACGAGTCCCTCCTGACTGCGACGATCTCGGGAGGCGAACTCGCGGGCGCCGTCACGCTGGTCCACGGCGACGGCCGCACGCTCGAACTGCCGTTCGAGGCCAGGCTCGGCGAGACCTGGCGCTTTCATCCCGAACCGCGCAGCGACAACGCGGACTTCGCTGGCCGTTGGGACGTGGTGTTCACCGGCGGCAAGGGCGAGCGCGTGCGGGCGGTCGCGGAATTCGAGCAGCACTTCGAGCAGGTGACCGGGACGGTGATCCTGCCGACCGACGACCAGCGATACCTCGCCGGCGAGGTGC
>JAJTCR010000432.1 GCA_021325695.1 Steroidobacteraceae bacterium
GCGACGACCCCGCGACAGGCCCCGTCCTCCATGATCAGGTCGATCGCGAAATACTCGATGAAGAACCGCGCCTCGTGCTTGAGCGACTGCTGGTACAGCGTGTGCAGCATCGCGTGGCCCGTGCGGTCCGCCGCGGCGCACGTGCGCTGCGCGATGCCCTTGCCGTAATGCGTGGTCATGCCGCCGAACGGGCGCTGGTAAATCCTGCCTTCCTCGGTCCGCGAAAACGGCAAGCCGTAGTGCTCGAGCTCGAGGATGGCCGCGGGCGCTTCCTTGCACATGAACTCGATCGCGTCCTGGTCGCCGAGCCAGTCGGAGCCCTTGATCGTGTCGTAGAAATGGAACCGCCAGTCGTCCTCGCCCATGTTGCCCAGCGCCGCGCTGATGCCGCCCTGTGCGGCCACCGTGTGGCTCCGCGTCGGGAACACCTTGGTGATGCACGCCGTGTGGAGCCCCTGCTCGGCGAGGCCGAAGGTCGCGCGCAGGCCGGCGCCCCCGGCACCGACGACGACGACGTCGTACGTGTGATCCGTAAAGGCGTACGGCGCGCTCATGCCTGGCTTCCGAAGGCGAGGCGCAGCACGGCCAGCACCCCGATCAGGCCGGCCACGACGAGCGCGAACTTGATGGCGACGAGCACGACGACGCGCGTGCCCTTGTCGCCGACGTAATCTTCGACGACGACCTGCAGCCCAAGCAGCGCGTGCCAGGCACTGACGAGCACGAGCAGCACCGCCATCGCAGCCGAGAACGGCGACGCGAGCCAGTGCGTGACGGCTTCGTGCGGCGCACCTGGCCCGAGCATCGCGACCGAGGCGACGAACCACAGCCCGAGGATCACGAGCGCGACGGCCGTGGTGCGCTGCGAGTACCAGTGTCCGGAGCCGCCCCTGGCGGAGCCCAGTCCCAGCACGCGTCCGAGCGGGCTGCGCAGGCTCACGCCGCACCTCCGAGCATCGCGCCGAGCGTGACCCAGAGGACCGCCGTCACTACCACGGCACCGATCACCGCGGCCCAGCCCGACTTGCGGGCGACCGGCAGCTCGAAGCCATAGCCCGCGTCGAAGAACAGGTGACGAATGCCGTTCAACAGGTGGTAGCAGAACGAGAACAGGCCGACGAACAAGATCAGCTGCAGGAGCGGCGACCCAATCGTCTGGACCGCATCGCGGTAGCGGTCGGGCCCGGCCGCGGCAGCCGCCAGCCAATAGACGAGGACGAAGAAGCAGAGGCTGAGCAGGATGCCGGTGATCCTGTGCAGGATCGACGTCGTGTTCGTGTACTGCCACCGATACTGCATGAATGGGGACAGCGGCCGCTGCGGCTGCGCCATGAAGCTACCTCTCTCGGGAAACCGGCACTGCGGTCAGAAGTCGATGCAGCGGCCCGCTTTTTCCCAGTCCCCGTATCGCGTCGGGTCGGGGCCGTCGCGGCCACCGATTTCGCGAGCTGGCGTGGGCTGGCGACAGCGTGAGGGCGCAGCGGTCGCGTCCGCGGACTCCGGGGCCACGGGCGTCGGGTTCGTGACGGGGTGCACGTCCTGTGTCGGCTTCATGATCGGCCGACGAGTTTGCCAGATTGGTCACGTGATCACCACCGCCCGGCTCGGCTGAGGTCACGCCCCCGATCGATTAGACTCACGTTGGCATGCTCGACGATTCCACCCAGGCGCTTCACGCTGCCCTGCTGCCGGGTTTCGGCGTACTGCGGATCGCAGGCTCCGACTCCATCTCGTTCCTGCAGGGCCAGCTCACCAACGACACGCGCCTGCTCGACGACGGCCGCACGCAGGTGTCCGCCCTGTGCACGAACCAGGGTCGGGTGGTCGCGATCCTGCGGTTGCGCCAGCTCGACGAGGCCGTTTACGCGCTCATGCCGGCGGAGTTGCTCGGCAGGGTCGCAACCCAGTTGCGCAAGTTCGTGCTGCGCGCGAAGGTCGAGATCCTGCAGGCGGCGGACCTCCACGTGGGTGCGATCTATTCAGGCCCGGCCGCCCGGGGGCCCGCGCAGACGCGGTTCGACGAGGCCGCACTCACGATGTCGCCGGTGCCGCTCGCGGGCGCCACCGAGGTGGTCACGTTCCAGTACGCCGAGGGTCGCGAGGTCGTCGCCGCCCCCGCCGCCGCCTGGCGAGCGATCAGCGGATTGTCCCTGACCCGACCGAGCCCGCAGGCGCACGACGACTGGCTTGCCGCGGACATCGCCGACGGCCTGCCGCAGGTCATCGCTGCCACGTCCGAGCAATTCATTCCGCAGATGCTGAACCTCGACCTGGTCGGCGGCGTGAGCTTCACCAAAGGCTGCTACACCGGGCAGGAGATCATCGCCCGCACGCACCACCTGGGCCGCGTCAAGCGGCGCACGCTGCGCTACGTGCTGCCGCCCGGCGTGGCACCGGTCCTGATGTCGAACCTGCTGCTCGACGGGGCCAAGGCGGCCGACGTGCTGGTGGCAGCGACGCTGGCCGACCGCATCGAAATGCTCGCCGTGACGAACCTGGACCTGGCAGGACGGGCGCTGACCACCGCCGACGGTCGCGTCGCGGAACCGAAGGCACTGCCCTATGGGGTGACTAGTGACTAGTGACTAGTAGAACCAGGAAGGCCGGCATTGCCGGCCTCTTTGCTTCCTAGTCACTGATCACTGATCACTGATCACTAATCACTGACCAC
>JAJTCR010000029.1 GCA_021325695.1 Steroidobacteraceae bacterium
CGCTCCGTGCCGTGCACCCGCAGCTCGTGATCCACGACGGCCTGCGCGTCGGGACCCATGCGACAGGTGCCCGACGGGTGATACACGGTGACCGCCTTGCGGCGCAGGAAGTCCACCAGTTGTTCGTCGGTTCGACAATCCGGGCCCGGGTCGCGCTCGACCGTGATCCACTCGGCCAGCGCAGGCGCCGCGGCGAGCCCGCGCACCATCCGCATGCCGCGCAGCATCACCTCCACGTCCGCTTCGTTCTCGAGCAGGCACGGATCGATCGCCGGTGACACGCTGGGGTCGGGCGAACGGATCGCCAGCCAGCCGCGCGAGAGCGGCCGCAGCTGGCACACCGAGAGCGTGAAGCCGGAAAACGGATGCAGGGTCGGGCTCACACGGTCCGTGCTGAACGCGAAGAAGTGGAATTGCACGTCCGGGCGGTCGAGGTCCGGCCGGGTGCGCGCGAAGCCGCCGGCGATACCGGCCGGCCAGCCGAACGGTCCACGCCGGGCCAGCGCAAACCGCAGTGCCGCGCGCGCCTTGTACCAGAGGTTGCGCACCTCGTCGTTGATCGTCACGGCTCGCGTGCACTGGAACATGAAACGGGCCTGGACGTGGTCGTGCAGGTTGCGACCGACGCCCGGCAACGCGTGGACCACCGGAATCCCGTGCTCCTGCAATGCGTCAGCGGGGCCGATGCCGGAGAGCTGCAGCAGTTGCGGCGAGTGAATCGCGCCCGCCGCGACGATGACCTCGCGCGTCGCGCGCACGACGCGTTGCTCGCCGTCGGCACTGTAGGCGACGCCGGTGGCACGGCGGCCGTCCAACTCGATCCGGCTCACCCTTGCAGTGGTGGCGACATCGAGGTTCGAGCGCGCACGTGCGGGCCGCAGGTACGCGACCGCCGTGCTGCAGCGAAACCCGCGACGCACGGTGCCCTGGAACAGGCCCACGCCTTCCTGGCGCTCGCCGTTGAAATCGTCGTTGCGCGGCAGTAAATCGTCGTTGCGCGGCAGTCCGCACTGCTGGCCCGCCGCGATGAACGCTTCGGCAAGCGGCAGCGGCTCGCCGACGTCGGACACCGCGACCGGCCCACCGACACCGTGCCACGCGTCCTCGCCCCGCGCCTGGTCCTCGCTCCGGCGAAAGTACGGCAGACAGTCCTCGTAGCCCCAGCCCGGGTTGCCGAGGTCCCGCCAGTGGTCGTAATCCTCGCGCTGTCCGCGGATGTAGATCATGCCGTTGATGGCGCTCGTGCCGCCGAGGACGCGGCCGCGTGGCACCTGCAGGCGCCGCCCGGCGAGGTGCGCCTGCGGCTCGGTTTCGAGCATCCAGTTGAGGTCCCGGTCGAACATCGTCCGGCCGTAACCGATCGGCACGTGGATCCACGGGTTGCGGTCACGACCGCCGGCCTCGAGCAGCAGCACGCGATGCCGCCCCGACTCGCTGAGCCGGGCGGCCAGCACGCAACCGGCGGAGCCCGCCCCGACCACGACGTAGTCGTAGCTCGTCTCCACGGATTCAGGCGCGCTGGGTCACGGGCGCCGCGCCGCCGCCGTGCAGTTTCGAATTCTTCAACGCATAACTGAAATAGACCAGCGTGCAGGCGCCCGCGTACCCGGCAATGATCAGCACCGGCAGCACCTGGCCGCGCAGCGCCTGGCCCGTGACGTCGATCGCGACCGGCGCCGCCATGCCCAGGCAGAGGATCATGCCGCCCAGGGGGACCCAGCCGATCCACACGTCGCCGACGTGGAAGCCGCCGAGCGGCACGCGGAACGGTCGCTCGAGCTCGGGACGGGTGTTCCGCAGCCACAGCACCGTGAGGCAGACGGTCGCGAACGCGAGCGCGGTGCCGATGCTCGTGAGGTCGCCGAGCAGCGAGAGCGGCAGCAGCGCGGCGCCGACCGCCGAGACGACGCCGAACAGCACGATGCCCGCGGCCGGCGTCGCCACGCGCGCACCGAGCCGGCTGAACAGCGGCGGCAGCAGCCCGTCGCGCGACATCGCGAACGCGACGCGCGACTGGCCGAACGCGTTGACGAGCAGCACCGAGGTCAGGCCCGCGAGCGCACCGACCTTGACGAGACTGGCGAGCACCGGCATCTCGAGCCGATCGATCGCCAGCGCGATCGGGTCGGGCACGCCCAGTTCGCGGTACGGCACGATGCCGGTCAGCACGGCGGCGACCACGACGTAGATCAGCGTGCAGGCGGCGAGCGAGCCGAGGATGCCGACCGGCAGGTCGCGCTGTGGATTGCGCGCTTCGGCCGCCGCGGTCGAAACCGTCTCGAAGCCGATGTAGGCGAAGAACAGGATCGACGCGGCGCGCACCACGCCTTGCCAGCCGAAGGCGAAACCGCCTTCGTTCGGCGGCACGAGCGGCACCCAGTTCGACGGCTCGACGGCCGAGACGCCGACGACGACGAGGCCGCCCAGCACCGTGATCTTGAGCAGCACCAGAATGTTGTTGACGAGCGCGGACGCCTGCACGCCGCGGACCAGCACCGTGGTCACGCCGGCGATCGCGAGCGCCGCGACCAGGTTGACGGAGGTGCCGACGTGCAGCAGCGTTCCTCCGGGCGTCACGTCCGCCTGCACGAGCGGCGTCGACAGCGCGGCCGGGATCGTCACACCGAAGTCCCGCAGCAGGCTGCCGAGGTAGCCCGAGAAGCCGACCGCGAGCAACGCCGCCGCGATGCCGTACTCGAACAGCAGCAGGCAGCCGAGCGACCACGCGAAGACCTCGCCGATGGCCGCGTAACAGTACGCGTAGGCCGAACCGGAGACCGGCATGGTCGAGGCGAGTTCGGCGTAGCAGAGCGCCGCGAGCGCACAGGCGGCCCCCGCGAGCAGGAACGACAGCATCACGCCGGGGCCGGCATAGTGCGCCGCGGCGAGTCCCGGCAGCACGTAGATGCCGGCGCCCACGATGCAGCCGATGCCGAGCAGCACGAGGTTGAAGGCGCTGAGCGTTCGCGGCAGGCCCGTGGTCTGCGCGTCGGACTGCAGCGATTCGATCGAGCGCCGGCCGAACATCCGGCCGAGGCCACGGCCGCACGCAGGTGCGTTCTGTAGCATCGTCGTCACCTCCGGCGCGCGAGCCAGAGCCCGACGCCGAGCACCAGCATGGTCAGGAGCCAGAGAGCCATCGTCAGGGCCAGCACGCGACCCGCGACGCCGAGCGCCTCGCCGGTGTGCACGGGATACAGGTTACTCATGAACGCCGTGGCCGTCTCCGCGTCGAGCGCGTCTTCGGTCCGCAGCACGCGCCCGTCGTCCGCCGCCACGTAGACGACGCTCGTGCCGTACACCCGCCGCCACTCTGCGGGCTGGCGCACGCGGATGCGGTACCACGGCTGGCCGTCCGCGGGAAACGCCACCCCGCTCAATTCGGAACCCGGGAACTGCGCGAGCGCGGTCGTGCCGGCGCCGAGCATCACCACGGCGGGCACGCCGAGCCAGAGCCCGGCGGCACGGTGCCAGGCGTAGCGACGTGCCACTCCCGCACGCGCTCCGCGGGGCAACAGCACCTGGCGCCACTGCTTCGCGCGTGCAGGCCACGCGAGCACGAGTCCGATCACGATCGAGGCCAGCAGGAACAGGCCGCTCACGCCGACGACGAACTTGCCGCGGTCGCCGGAGAAAAGCGTCTGGTGCAGGCTCGCCGCCGTCGGGATGAAGCCGTCGCCGGAAGCGCGCGCACGCAGGACGCGGCCGGCACCGTCCACGCGCACGACCTCGGTGTTGTCCTGCGCGTCGTCGACGTACAGGTCGAAACGCCCGTCGACGCCGCCCGAGGCCCACAGGCTCGTGACGGTGCGTCCGGCCGGGTCCGCCTGGATCGATTCGATGCGTGCACCGAGCGAGGCGGCGTCGAGCGGCACGGCATCGCCGGCGAGCGGCGCCTCGTCGAGCTCCCACCGATACACCATCAGCAGTCCGGTGAGCGCCTGCGACAGCCACAGCACGCCGAGCGTCAACGCGATCCAGCGGTGCAGCCGCCGTAGTGCGGGCTTCATGCGCGATCCCGGTTCAACCCGATTCGCCCGCGCCGCCGACGCCGAGCGTGTTGCGCAGCCAGCGTGCACCGTCCGCGATCGCACGGTCGGCCAGCGGCGCGATCGACACGGCCTCGATGAACGAGTGCGTCGCGCCGGCATAGACCGTCATCGCCACGTCCACGCCGGCGGCACGCAGGCGCGACGCCATCTCGTGGCTCTGCTCGGTCAGCACGTCGCACTCCGGGATGGTCATGCACGTGGGCGGCAGGCCTTCCAGACGCGCGTGCAACGGTGTCGCGAGCGGGTCGTTGCTCACGTCGGCGCCACCGGTGTAGTGGTCCCAGAAGTAATCGACTTCCTCGGCGGTGAGCACCGCGCCGGGAGCCGCCGCGCGTCGATGCCGTGCGCTGCGCCGTGCGCCTGCAACCAGCGGACGACCGCGACCACCTGCTCGAGTGCGACGGGATAGCGCACCTCGGGCGACAACGAATAATCGACGCCGACGACGATCACGCCTGCCCGTGCGGCGTACTCCCGCATCACGCGGTCGTGAGTGTCGAGACTGAACAGCACCCAGCCGCCGCCGTGCATGTACACGAGCGCCGGGGACGGGGTCGCGACGCCCGGGTCGTAGATGCGCACCCGCACCGGCCCGACGTCGGTGTCGGCCACGTGCTCCGTCACGCGGGCCATGACCGGCCCGCCCTGGCGCCAGCGCTCACGCACCTGCTCGGCCACGGACCGCATCTCGACGGCCGTCAGCTCACGACCCGCCGTCAGTCGCTCGTAATCGGCGGTCACGCGCGCGACGAAACGCTGGATGTCCGGATCGATCGCACCGTCGCCACTGCGCGCGGCCGCTTCGCCTGTCTTGCTCATCCTGGGTAGACCTCCGCTGAGGCTGCTGTGGCTGTGTTTGCGGGCCCGTCCTGCGGCTGGGCCGACGCAGCCGGCCGCGCCTTGTCCGCGGCGTCGTGGTACTGATAACCTCCGGTCGCACCGCACGCCGTCGGCGTCGGAACAGTTTTCGTCTCGGATGGGCCAGCGCCCACGGTGAGCACGCATGGTGGGACGCAGCACTCGCGGGGACGACTACCAGGACGTGCCTCGACCGGTCGCGGCGCTCGCGGACGAGTACCCGCCGAATTCTTACGATCCGCCCCACTCGCACAAGCGCGGCCAGCTGATCTACGCGATCAGCGGGGTGCTCGTGTGCACCACGCACGACGCCACGTTCGTCGTACCACCGCAGCGCGCGCTCTGGGTCCCGCGCGGCGTGGTCCACGAAGCCCGCACGCGCGGTCACGTCTCGTTGCGCACGCTCTACCTCGACGACGCGGTGACCTGCGAACTGCCGGGCACCTGCATGACCATCGAGGTCTCGACGCTGCTGCGCGAGTTGATCGTCGAGGCGACGAGGATCCCGGTCGAGTACGACGTCGCTTCACGCGACGGCCGCATCATGACGTTGATCGTCGACGAGATCCGCGCGGCGCCGCGCACGCCGCTGCACGTGCCGATGCCGCGACATGCGCAGCTCGTGCGTATCTGCCACGCGATCCTCAAGGACCCCGCGCAGAACGACGTGCTCGACGACTGGGCCGTCGCGGCCGGCATGTCGCGACGCACGTTCACGCGTCTCTTCCGCAGCGAGACCGGCGTCACCTTCGCCACCTGGCGCCAGAACGTGCGGCTGATCGAAGCGATGTCGCGGCTGTCGACCGGGCAGTCGGTGACGGCCGTCGCGCTCGACGTGGGCTACAACAGCCCGAGTGCGTTCACGGCGATGTTCCGGCGCGCGTTCGGCGTGCCGCCGCGACAGTACTTCGACACGGGCGAACCGCACTGAGAAGTGGCTAGTGGTTGGTGGCTGGTGGCTAGGAAGAAGGCGTGTAGCGCCATTTTGCCTACTAGCCACTAGCCACCAGCCACTACTTCCTCAGCGCGTCCTCATCCCACACCCGCCCGTCCTTCACCACCCGGTGGATCCTGAGCGTGTTCGCGACGTCGGCGAGCGGATCGGCGTCGAGCACCACGAAATCGGCGAGCTTGCCGGGTTCGAGGCTGCCGAGGTCGCGCGCACGGCCGATGGTCGTGGCCGAGCCGAGCGTAGCTGCGCGCAGGGCTTCGTGCGGCGTCATGCCGCCAGCAACATGCGCCTGGATTTCCCAGTGCGTGCCGATGCCGGGGTAGTTGCCGTGGGCGCCGATGCCGACGACGCCACCGGCGCGCTGGATCGCCGCTGCGCCTGCCGCCAGGTCGGCATAGACGTAGTCGCGCGGCACGACCCACGGCACTCGCGCGAACAGGCGCTCGCGCGCGTTGGCCGGAAACCAGCGTGCGATCGCGGGATCGTCCAACGCACCGTCGCGCGCGATGAAATCGGCGCCCGCGGGCGGGCCGCCGTGCGAAATCATCAGCGTCAGCACGCTGCTCGTGCCCGAGCGCGCCATCAGCTCGATGACGTCGCGGTACAACGGGAACACGCCGAAGGCGTGCTCATTGCCGGCGAAGCCGTCGAGCACCTGCGTCAGGCCGAGCTTCATGTCGACCGCGCCCTCACTGGTCGGCATCAGCTGCTGCTCGGCCGCGGCCATCGCGATCCACTGGCGCTCGCGCCGCGAGCCGATCCGGTACTGCTTCAGGTTGCGCGTACGGTAATGCTCGCCGTAGCGGCGCACGAGGTCGCGCGCGTCGTCGAGTGACCTCAGGCGGTTGTACGAAAACATCGCCGTACCGGTCGTGTAGAGCCTCGGTCCGACGACCTGCCCCGCGTCGATCAGGTCCGCGTACGCGAACATGTCGATCGACAACGACGACGGATCGAGCACCGAAGTGACACCGTAGGCAAGTCGCGCACGCAGGGACCAGTCGTCGAACTGCAGCACGTTGCGGCGGATCGCGCCAACGTGGTCGTGCGCGTCGATGAGTCCTGGAACGACGAACTTGCCGCGGCCATCGACCACGGTCGCGCCCGGCGGCATCGCCAGCGTGCCGCTCGGGCCCACGGCGGCGATGCGGTTGCGCTGCACGACGAGGTCCGCGTCGCGCAGCACCTCGTCGCCGCGCATCGTGACCAGGGTCGCCCCTCGCAGGACCCACGCGCCGCCCGGCGTGTCGCGCGGGACGCTCACGGGCGCCTCGAATCGCTCGGCTTCGGCCGCCGCCACGCGCGCATCCGCGGGGGCGCCCTCGAGCAGGCGCGCGAGCGGCACGCGGTGGAACGTCGAACCGACGGCCCAGGTGACGGCGCGGCCTTCGTCGGCCCAGGCGAAGTAGTCGGCGCCGACCGTCGTGACGCGACGCGCCGGCGCGTCGTCCCGGTGAAGGTCGATCGGCTCCTCGGCCGCAGCCGACATCGGCACCAGGTAGAGCTGCTGCGAGAACAGCACCAGTGCGTGGCGACCGTCCGGCGAGACCCGGATGTCCGAGGCCGGCGCCGGTTCGTCCGAGAAGTAGTAGCCCGGGCCGACGAGCCGAAGCACGACCTTGCGTGTCGTGCCGTCGCGCGCGATCGACTCGAGTCCTGCGTCGGTGTGCAGGTGGATGCGGGCAGTGTCGGTCGTGAACTGCGGAACGCCGTCCATCGGGCCCGCGGCGATCACGCGCGCCGACCCGTCACGCAGCGAGAGCTCCACGAGCTCGGCCTCGCGCAGGAAGCCACCGGTGCGACCGGTCCACATTGGTTCCTGCAACGTTTCGTGGCGCTCCCGTGCAGGCGAGCGCAGCGCCATGACAGCGTCCGCGCCCGGCGCGAACACGACGTCGGAATAGAAGTACGCGTCGTCATGCGTGAGTCGCCGCGACGGCCCGCCGCGCACATCGGCGATCCAGATCGCGCCGCCTTCCGCGCGCGTCCAGGTCACGTACGCGAGCGAACGCCCGTCGCGCGACCAGCTCGCGTGGTACTCGGGCGGTCCCGACGACGACGTCAACCGTCGCGGTGTCGCCGCGCGCTCGAGTGCCATGACGTACACGCGGCCCAGCGCGGAAAACGCGAGCTGCCTTCCGTCGGGCGACTGGCGCGGTTTCTCGATCAAACGCGCACGGACCGGACCGGTGTCCTGCTCGAGCGGCTGGCGCAGCAACGGCCCGAGTTCGAGCGCGACTTCGGCCGTGAACGGGATCGGCTCGGTGCGGCCGTCCGCGATGCTCACGCGGACCAGGCCGCCGTCGCGCGTCAGCACGATGGCACGGCCGTCGGGCGTGAACGCGTAACCCGGCAGCAGGTCGCGCGTGGGCACCGCCTCCTGCGCGTCGTGCTGGATCGGCCCGAGCAGCAAGCGATCGGCGCCCGTGCGCAGGTTGCGCAGGCGCAGCACGGTGTGGCCGTCCTCGCGTGCGGCGTAGGCCAGCAGCACGCCATCGGGCGACACCACCGGCCGCATCGCGCTGCCGATGTGCGTGACGATCTTGTCGGTGCGGTCGCCCGCGAGTGCGCGTCGATGCACCGCGTAGAGCGGCAGGCGCACGTCGTCCTGGAACGCGGAGCCCGTGCGGTGCGCGTAGTAGACGTAGCGACCGTCCGGGGCGGGCGCTGCGCCGATCGCGTTGACGCCACGTGTCGACAGTTCGGTCGCGACACCCGTCGCGACGTCGAAGCGCCACAGTTCGACCGCATTTCGATCGGCACGGTACAGCGAGGCGTAGAGCGCGCGGCCGTCTGGCGACCATTCCGGCGAGACGAACTCGTTCGGGCCGTCGTTGCGCGTGACCTGGCGCGCGTCGCGGCCGTCGGCGCGCATGACCCAGACGTTCTCGGCGCCGGAGCGGTCGCTCAGGAACGCGAGCCACGCACCGTCGGGCGACCAGGCCGGCTGGGAGTCGAACGCGAGCCCGCGCGTGATCGCGCGCGCGCGGCCGCCGGCGATGTCGAGCCGATACAGGTCGCCGAGCATGTCGAACACGAGGTCCCGCCCGTCCGGAGCCACGTCGACCGACAGCCACGTGCCGCGATCCGTTTCGAAGGTGATCTGTCGCGTGGGCTGCAGCGGCAGTCCGGGCGCGGGCGCGACGGCGGCGGTGCTCGCGACGTTGAGCACGCCACAGGCGAGCGCGATGCCCGCGGCCCGCACGCGGTGAACCCGTCCGCGGTCAGCGGCGGTACGCGGGCGGGACATCGGCCTTGCGCAGCGGCGAGTAACGCTGCGCGAGTGCGTGCTGCCGCGTGTTCTCCACCGATACCTCGACGCCCCGCGCCCAGACGCGCAGCGCCGACGTCGATGGCTCGAGCGGATCGCCGTCCCACACGACGAGGTCGGCATCGACGCCGACCCGCACGGCGCCGTAATGGTCGGACAGGCCGAAGATCGACGCCGGCGTGCTCGTCATCGCGCGCAGGCCCTCGATCCACGGCAGGCCGTTCGCCACTGCGAGGCCGGCGCCGAGGCGCATGCCGCTGCCCGCGTTATAGGTGCGGAAGAACGCCGACACCGCGAACGCCACGCGTACTCCGGCCTCGTGGAGCAGTGCCGCATTGTCGAGCCGCGCGCCCATGGCGTCGAACGACGCCGGCAGGTTGAGCGTGGGGTCGATCACGACCGGAATCCGTCGCGCCGCGAGTTCCTTTGCGACGCGCCAGGCTTCCGCGCCGCCGTAGAGGATCCCCGGCACGCGCGTGTCGTCGTGCAGGCTCAGCACCTGCCGGATGTCCGATTCGCGATCGGCCACGATTGCGAGCGGCATGCGCCCCGTCACCACCGGCTGCAGCGCCTCGGCGTCGAGTCGGCCGAGCAGCTGGTCGCGCGGTGAGCCCGCGCCCGTGGTCGGCCGGAAGCGTCGGGCCTCCTCGAGCGCGTTGCGCAGCAGGCTCCACGAGGCGCTGCGCGAACCGCCCGCGCCGGCGGCGGCGCCACCCCCCACGCGCACGTACATCGCGACGCGCGACCGTTCCAGCAGCGTGTCGCCCGGCCCGAGTCGCAGCAGCGCCCCCTGGCCCAGGAACGGTGCCACGGGCGAACCTTCGGGGTGCGTGATCGCTCGCGTCAGGCCATCCGAGAGCGCAAGGTCGAGCATCGCGGTATTGGCGTTGAGCGCGTACTGCACGTCGAACGCTGCGCCGAGCGCACCAGAGGCGACCGAGTGATCGCGCGTGTCGGCCAGGCTGCCGACCTCGACTAGGGCGAGCTGCGAGCCCGCGCTCATCAGCCCCGGCGTGACGATGCGGCCCTCGACGTCGATCACGCGCGCGTCCGCCGGTGGCGCGAGCCCCGGGCCCAACGCCTGTACCTTGCCGGCGCGGATCACGACCGTCGCGTTCTCGAGCGGCCGGTTGTCCTGCATCGTGTAGAGCCGCGCATGCACGAGCGCCGTCGTGGTCGAGGACGATTGCGCGAAAGCGGCGCCCGCTCCGGCCACGGCGCAGGCTGCGAGCAGACCGCAGATGACGACGACTCGCGTCATGGGCGGCGCTCCAGGCTCGGCTGGCCCAGTTCGAAATCCGAGAGGGGCTGGTGCGCCGGGTCCTTGCGGTCGTAGGCGAGCGCGCCGTCCACGTACACGCGGTCGGCGTGCGAATAGATGCTGAATGGATCGCCGGACCAGACCACGACGTCGGCGACCTTGCCGGGCTCGAGCGAGCCGATCCTGTCGCCGAGACCGAGCATGCGGGCCGGGTTGCGGGTGATCCATTCGATCGCGCGCTCGGGCGCAACCCTGACCCCGGCCCGTGCGCCCGCGGCCATCGCCTTCGCCGCCTCGATGTTGAGACGCTGGCCAACGATGCCGGAATCCGAGTGCATCGCGACACAGCCGCCGGCCGCGTCGAGGAAGGCGGCATTCTCGCGGATGGCGTCGTAGGCCTCGCGCTTGTAGCCCCACCAGTCCGACCACACCGCGGCGCAGGCGCCCTCCCGCACGAACAGCTCCGGGATCTTGTACGCCTCGGTCGCGTGGTGGATCGCGGTGATCTTGAACTCGAACTCCCGCGCCATGCCGAAGAGCCCGGCGATGTCGTCCGCGCGATAGCAATGCGCGTGCACCCGGACGTCGCCCGTGAGCACGCCCGCGAGCGTATCGAGCTTGAGGTCGGGCTCGGGCGGCCGGTGTTCCTCGCCGGCGGCGACGCGACGCCAGTCGTGCAGGTACTTGCGGGCCGCAATCCAGGCCGCGCGCTGGCCCGCGACCGCGCCCATGCGGCTCACCGGGAAGCGGCCGCTGTCGCCGTACGCGTGGACGACGTTCTCGCCGCAAGCCATCTTCAGGCCGAACGGCGCATCGGGGAACATCATGCCCTGCACCGTCGGGGCCGGCACGGTCCGCAGCACGACCGTGCGGCCGCCGAACAGGTTGGTGGACCCGGGCATGACCTGCACCGTCGTGACGCCGCCGGCGATCGCGCGCGAAAACCCCGGGTCCTGCACGTTGACCGAATGCTGCGCCCAGACCTGCGCGGTGTTCGGGTCCGAGTCCTCGTTGACGTCGCTGTGCTGGGCGTCCTCGGCCGTGTACGGCGTCGGGAAATTGCCGAGGTGCGAGTGCGGATCGACGATGCCGGGCGTGACCCAGCGTCCCGCGGCGTCGACGACCTCGACGCCGGACGGCGCGTCCAGGCCGGGGCCGATCGCGGCGACGACGCCGTCGTGCAGCAGCACGTCGGTTGCTTCGAGCCGGCGACCGGTGCCGTCGAGGACCGTCGCGCCGCGAATCAACGTGTCGTGCCGCGGCAGCGGGACGTACGTGCTCGGGTATGGCTGGGCGGCGAAATCGCGCAGGGGCCGCTCGCGCGGCCCATCGCCGGCGCGGTGCTCGGGGCGGTCCCCACCGCGACGGTCGTCACGCGGCGGGGCGGGATTCGCGCAGGCCGTGGCCGCGAGTGTGACGGCGAGGACGAGGGCGACTCGCCGGATGGCGGAGCGAGAAGCGTGGGTCCGACGCACTTGGGCCGCGGGATCGTTCGGGCACATCCGGTTCTTCGGTGCCTGCAAGACGGGGTCCGGGTCGATGCTAGCACGCACCTTCGGCCCGACCACTGCTGCAGGGCATGCGGTCGTCGGTCCCGGGCCAGCCGGCGAGCTCGCGTCGCGGCGCACTCAGGCGCCGGCTCGCGCCGTGTTGCAGCGCTGCATCCATTCGAGCAGCCCGCGCTGGTCCGTGGCACCGAGCGCCTGCACGATGTCCTCGTACTCGCCCGCGCGCTCGTCCTGGCCGAGCTTGAACTTCACGCGGCGATCGAGGATCCGGGCCCGGAACGCGATGATGCCGCGGACGAGCTGCGCGTATCGCGGGCCCGCCTCCTCGATCGACCAGGCGCGCGGGCGATCGTGTTCCATCGCCTCGACCAGGTCGCGCATGATCCGCTCGGTCTCTGCGGGGTCCTCGGTGTACTCGATGTCGACGACGTACTGCACGTAGGCGTAATTCCAGGTCGGCAGGCGCGTACGGTCGCGAAACCAGGACGACGAGACGTACCCCTGCGGACCCTGGAACAGGACCAGCGTCGGGCGCGCGCGGCGCACGAGGTCGTGGTGCGGGTTGCTGCGCGCGAAATGCCCGAGCAGCTCGAGCACCTCACCCTGTTCGCCGACCACGGGACGCAGGGGCAGCGGCGTCGCGGCGAAATCACCGGCGGCCGCCGTGACGAGCCAGGCGAGCGGATTCTCGAGCACGAGGCGGGTCACGTCGCGTTCGGACGGGGGCGCGAACGGTCCAGGGGCGCTGCTCATGGGGGCTGCTCGCTCTGCTGCGGGGCTGTCGAGCCTAGCTACGCGCTGCCCGCGACGCCAACGCGGTCGGGCAACGAATCGGCGGGATCAGGCGGCCCTCGCCGATGCGACTGGAGGCGTCGACCGTGCCGTCAAGGCGCCGGCGGTCCGCCGCCGAGCGCCAACGCGAGGTCCACCGTGTTCGCGAGTGCGGCGCGGCGCGCGGAGATCAGCTCGATCTCGGCCGCGAACAGGCCGCGCCGCACGTCGAGCAGTTCGAGGTAGGCGATCTCGCCTTCGGCGTAGCGCAGCTCGGCAAGTTCCGTCGCCCGGCGCAACGATGCGACCTGGGCGGCTCGTGCCGACTCGACCTCCCGCAGGCTGTCCTGCCCCTGCAGGCCGTCGAGCACCTCGCGGAACGCGCGCTGCACCGTGCCGGCGTAATCGGCGCGACGCTGTTCCTGCAGCGCACGTGTGCGCGCGACGTTGGAGCGCAGTCGGCCGCCCTGGAAAATCGGCTGCAGCAAGGCGCCGGTCACCGACCAGACGTCCGCGGGGTTCGTGAACAGGTCACCGAGCTCGAGACTGGCCGACCCGTAGCTGCCGGTGAGACGGATGCCGGGCAGAAGCGCCGCGCGTGCGGCACCGACGTCGCCGGCGGCCGCGGCGATCTGCGCATCGGCGGCGCGGACGTCGGGTCGTCGTGCCAGCACCTCCGCGGGCAGCCCGG
>JAJTCR010000433.1 GCA_021325695.1 Steroidobacteraceae bacterium
CTGCCCGAGCGTTGGTTCTTGGTCACCGGGGTCGATCTCGAATGGGCCGATTCGTTCCTGCTCGAAGTGCAGGACGGACCGACGACGGAAGGCTCACCGGAGCAGAACGTCATCCGGCCGGCGGGCAAGCACTACGACTACACGGTCACCTCCACCGTGGGCGCCGCTTATGGCCAGCTCGAGTTCGCGCTCACGGAGGACCTCTACCTGGGCGCGGGCCTGCGCCTCGAGCACGTCGGATACGACTACGACAATCGCATGCTCGCCGGCAACACGGACGAGAACGGCGTGCCCTGCACGCCCACGGGCTGTCTCTACAGCCGGCCGGCGGATCGCGAGGACACGTTCTTCAACGCGGCGCCCAAGCTGAGCGTGCGCTGGCAGGTGCGCGAGCACCTGGCGTTGTACGCGAACGTCTCCAGGGGATTCCGCCCGCCCGAGATGACGGAAATGTACCGGTTGCAGCGCACGCAATCGGCCGCCGACCTCGATTCGGAGCAGATCGATGCGATCGAACTCGGGCTCAAGGCCGCGCCCGGCGCGTGGTACGTCGAGCTCGCGGCGTTCGACATGCGCAAGGACGAGGTGATCCTGCGCGATTCCAACGGGTTCTACGTCAGCGACGGGCGCACCTCGCACCAGGGCCTCGAGTACCAGGTGTCCTGGCAGCCCCGAGACTGGGTCACGGCGGCCGTGAGCGGCACCTTCGCCCGTCATCGGTACGAGTTCTCGAAAGTGATCGAAGGCGGCGAGACGATCAGCCGCGGGAACGACGTCGACACCGCGCCGCGCGAACTGCTCCGGGCCGCGCTGGAATTTCGCCCGCGCGAGGCGTGGTCCGCCGAGGCGGAATGGCTCGCCGTCGGCGATTATTTCATCGACGCGAGCAACCAGCACCGGTACAGCGGGGTACGAGGTGCTCAACCTGCGCGCGGCGTGGGACTTCTCGCCGCGCTGGACCGCGATCCTGCGCGTGAACAACGCACTCGACCGCGACTATGCCGATCGCGCCGACTTCGCGTTCGGCGACTACCGGTATTTCCCGGGGCGACCGCGCTCGGTGTTCGCCGAAGTCACCTGGCGCTCGGAATGAGCGCTGCCGGGCCTCCTGCACCGATTCAACGACGCCGCTCATTTGCCGGCCGCCGCGACGAAGCGTAGGGTGGGCACGCTCGCCGACACCCGAACCGCCGACTTGGGACCGCGAAGGCGGCGTTGCGTTGCCGCGCGTCGGCGGGTCGAGAAGATCAACCGGGAGGATCACATGCTGCGACATACATTTGCGAAATCGGCCGTGGGAATGCTCGCCCTGTTTACCGCCGTCGGTGCAGCGCGCGCCGACACCACCGCCGACCTGATCGAACTCGATCGGCAGTGGGGCGCCGCCGGGACCAAGGGCGACGTCGACGCCGTAGGCAAGCTGCTCGCCGACGGTCTCGTCTCGGTCGACGCCGAAGGGGTCCGCGACAAGAAGGGCGAGCTCGCCCTGGTAAAGCCGGAGCCCGCGGGCACCAAGTACGAGCCGACCGATTACAAGGTCACGTTGCTCGGCGAAGACATGGCGGTCATGACGCACGGAACGAAGGGCACCGACGCCCACCACAGCATGCACGTCTGGTCCCGCAAGGGTGGAAAGTGGCAAGTGGTGGCCACGTCCAGCACGCCCGTCAAGAAGTGACACCGACGTCGGTCAGCGCGGTTCGTTGGCCGTGACGTTCGCTCGGTGGAGAGTGGCCCCGGCTTCGCGGCCGGGGCCTCGTTCTTTCAGCTGACGGCGCTCAGGTCACGCCGTAGCCCGCGGGCGGCCAGCGCCGCAGCGAGGTTCGACTCGAGGTGCGGGACCTTGGAGGTTCCCGGGATCGGCAGCATCACGGGCGACTTGTTCAACAGCCACGCCAGCGCCGCCTGGTGCAACGACAGGTCGCGTTTTCGAGCCCAGCTTTCGAGCGCGGCACGTTGCGGTGAGCCGCGATCGCGCTCGCCCTGCACGAGCGGTGACCACGGAATGAACGCGAGGCCGTCGCGCTCGCAGACCGCGAGCACGTCCTTCGAGGAGCGGTCGGCGACGTTGTAGCGATTCTGCACCGACACGACCTTGACGAGGCGGCGTGCGCGTTCGAGCTCGTCGACGGAGACGTTGGACAGGCCGACGTGGCGAATCTTGCCCTCGCCCTGCAGGCGCGCGAGTTCGCCGACCGAGTCCTCGAGTGGCACGCGCGGATCCACGGCGTGCAACTGGTATAGGTCGATGCGCTCCAGACGCAGGCGTCGCAGGCTGCCCTCGCAGGCCTCGCGCAGGTGCGCCGGTCGACCGTCCGGGGACCACGTCGCGCGGTCCGGTCGCACGATGCCGCCCTTGGTGCCGATCACGAGCCCGGCCGGATACGGGTGCAGTGCTTCGGCGATCAGGCGCTCGCTGACGTCGGGACCGTACGCATCGGCCGTATCGATGAAGCGGACGCCGAGTTCCACCACGCGCTGCAGCAGTCGGCGCGCCGCCGCCGGGTCCGGTGGGTCGCCCCAGATGTCCTCCCCTGTGATCCGCATGGCGCCGAAACCGAGCCGCGGCACGCGCAGGTCACCGAGCGTGATGTCTCCGATCATCCTGGATCCCATGACGACGTTCGGTTCGGCCATCGCTGCACCCCCGTCCTTGTTGGCGCGC
>JAJTCR010000030.1 GCA_021325695.1 Steroidobacteraceae bacterium
TCTGGTTCGTGATCTTCGTCGGCGGCGCGCTCTACCTCGCCCACCAACGGGTATCACTGCGATCGGCGACCCTGGTCGCGGGCGTCGCGCTGCTTGCATACACGGCGCTGGGCCAGGCCTCCGTGCCCTGGTTGATCACGTTGTGGCTTGCCTTCGCACTGGTGGCACTGCTGAACCTCGACACGTTCCGCCTGCGCTACGTGACGCGGCCGTTCCTGCGCACGTACCGCCGGCTGTTGCCTGCGATGTCCGACACCGAGCGCGAGGCACTCGAGGCGGGTACGGTCTGGTGGGACGGCGAGCTGTTCACGGGGCGACCGAACTGGCAGCGACTGCTTGCGGCGAAGGCGCCGCAATTGACGGCCGAGGAACAGGCGTTCATCGATGGGCCGTGCGAAGAGCTGTGCCGGATGGTCGACGACTGGGACGTCACGCACCGGCGGGCTGACCTGCCGCCCGAGGTCTGGGACTACCTCAAGAAAAAAGGCTTCTTCGCGATGATTATCCCGAAGAAGTACGGCGGGCTCGAGTTTTCGGCCTACGGACATTCCAGCGTGCTGGTCAAACTCGCGAGCCGCAGCGCGACGCTGGCCTCCACCGTGGCGGTGCCCAATTCGCTCGGCCCGGGCGAGTTGTTGCTGCATTACGGCACCGAGGAGCAGAAGAATCACTACCTGCCGCGACTCGCCCGTGGCGAGGACGTGCCCTGCTTCGCGCTGACCGCGCCTCGCGCGGGCTCCGACGCCGCGTCGATCCCGGACACCGGTGTGGTCTGCCGTGGCGTCTACCAGGGCCGGGAAGTCGTCGGGTTGCGGCTCAATTTCTCGAAGCGCTACATCACGCTCGCGCCGGTCGCCACCGTCGTCGGCCTGGCTTTCCGGCTCTACGACCCCGACAGGCTGCTCGGTGGCGACAAGGTGGACTACGGCATCACGTGCGCGCTGATTCCACGCGACACGGCCGGGCTCACGATCGGCCGGCGGCATTTCCCGCTCAACGTTCCGTTCCAGAACGGGCCGTTGTCGGGACAGGATGTTTTCGTGCCGGTCGATTTCATCATCGGCGGACCGAAGATGGCGGGACAGGGCTGGCGCATGCTGGTGGAGCAACTGTCGGTCGGCCGCTGCATCTCGTTGCCCTCGAACTCCGCCGGCGGTGCGAAGGCCGGCATCTTCGCGTCGGCTGCGTACGCGCGGCTGCGCAAGCAGTTCAACCAGCCGGTGGGAAAGTTCGAAGGGGTCGAGGCGGCCCTCACGCGCATGGCGGGCGCGGCGTACATCATCGATGCGGCGCGCTCGGTCACCACGGGCGCGATCGACGGTGGCGAAAAACCCGCGGTACCGGCCGCGATGCTCAAGTACCACTGCACCGAGCTCGCCCGCCAGGTCGCGAACGACGCGATGGACGTGCACGGCGGCAAGGGCATCTGCCTCGGTCCGAAGAACTACCTCGGCCGCGGTTACCAGGTCGTGCCGGTCGCGATCACGGTCGAGGGGGCGAACATCCTGACGCGCAGCCTGATGATCCTCGGCCAGGGTGCGATCCGCTGCCACCCGTACGTGCTGCGGGAAATGAATGCCGCGAAGGACAAGGACAAGCGGCGCAGCCTGCGCGAGTTCGATCGCGCGCTGTTCGGGCACATCGGCTACACGCTGGGAAACGCCGCACGGTCGCTGGTGACGGCGCTCACGCTCGCGCGCTTCTCGGCCGCGCCCGAGACCGGCGCCACGCGGCGTTACTACCAGCACGTCAACAGCTTCAGCGCCCGCTTCGCGTTCACGACTGACATCGCCATGCTCGCGCTCGGCGGCTACCTCAAGCAGAAGGAACACCTCTCGGCACGGCTCGGCGACGTGCTCTCGGCGCTCTACATGGCGTCGATGGTGCTCAAGCACTACGAGAACCAGGGGCGCCCGGAGGCCGACCTGCCGCTGGTCGAGTGGTGTTGCCGCACGCTGCTCTACAAGGCGCAGGAGCAGCTGCACGGATTCCTGCGCAACTTCCCGAATCGCTGGCTGGCGGCATTCATGCGCCTGGTGGTCTTCCCGCGCGGTCGCACGTATTTCGCGCCGAGCGACCGGCTCGGTCGCAGGATCGTCGAGCCGCTGATGATGCCGAGCGCGACGCGCGACCGGCTCGCGCAGGGCATCTACCGTACGATCGAGCCGGGCAACGTGATCGGCCTGCTGCAGGAAGCGCTCGAATTCTCGGTCGTCGCGGAGCCGCTCGAAAAGCGGATCCGCGTCGAAGGCGTGAAGACGGGGCGCGTCACCGCGCTCGACCTGCCGGGGCAGATCGAGCAGGCGCTCGCGGCCGGCCTGATCGACGCGCGAGAGGCGAACGTGCTGCGGCAGTACGATCGCAAGGTCATGGAGATCATCCACGTCGACGATTTCGCGAGCGAGGAACTCATGGCCGGCGGGCAGGTCGAGCCGGAACAGGCGCGGCGCAGGCCTCAGGTGGCCTAGGGCCTACGCGAACGCCGCGTCGCCGAGGAACCTCAGGACTTCCGCGTTGAACTGCGCGGACGCGCCCAGGTTCGAAAGGTGCGCGGCCGGCAGCTCGACGATCCGCGCGCCGGCAATCCGCGCAGCGTACGCGCGCGCTGCCTCGATCGGCGGCGCCGGATCCTGTAGCCCGGCCACGACGAGCACCGGCCGCTCGATCGCGGCGAGCGATTCGCGTTCGTCGAATCCCGCCAGCGCTTCGCAGCAGGCCGCGTACCCCTCGGGCGGAGTCGCGAGAAACGACTCCCGGATGGCAGCCACCGTGCGCGGCTCGCGTTGGCGGAATTCGGCCGTGAACCAGCGCTCCATCGTCAGATCGACGAGCCCGCCCAGTCCGTCCCGGCGCACGCTGGCCGCGCGCGCGAGCATCGTTTCGGGCGCGCCCAGCCAGGGGACCGTGTTGCAGAACACGAACCGATCGAAGCGCTCCGGCGCGTGCGCCGCGAGCCAGATGCCGGTCGCACCGCCCATCGACAGGCCGCAGAACTCCGCGCGTTCGATGCCGGCCGCGTCGAGCAGCCGCAGCACGTCCGTCGCCAGCAGTTCGATCGAGTACGGCCCGCGCGTGACGGTGCTGCGCCCGTGCCCACGCGTGTCGTAGCGCAGCACGCGGCGCTGTCCTGCGAACGCATCGACCTGCGGGCCCCACATCGCGAGCGACGAGCCGAGCGAATTCGAGAGCACCAGGCACGGCGCGTGGGCCGGGCCGTCGAAGGCGACGTTGAACTGGCAACCGTTCGCGCGGAGCGTCGCCATGGTGATCAGGATTTCGACAGCAGGCGTGCGAGCAGGGCGGCTTCGCGCTCGTAGTCGAACAGTTCCAGCAGTCGACCGAACTCAGCGTCGTGCGGGCCCGCCGCGGTGCGCGACATCGCGCGGAAAAAGTCCTTCGCGGAGATGTCATCGTTCGCGACGACGAGCACCGTCGCGCGCGCGACGTGCACCGCTGTGGCTGGCCCTGCCATCTGTCGACGTCGCTCGGCGTCCGGTTTGCCGTAGTCCCGGGGATGGTACCGTCTGCGCGTCGCACCTGCCACGAACCCGCCGACGTGCGCCTGGCTTTGCGTTAAAGTTGGGACGTGCGGCGCGCCGACGAGCAGGAAACGGTCATTTACGAGGTCAACCTCGAGGCCGACGCGGCGATCGAGGCGCCGTTCGACACCTGGTTGCGCGACCACGTCGCGGACATGCTGCAGCTGCCCGGCTTCCTCTCGGCCGAGGTGCTCGCCGACGGCGCTGCGCCGACGGACCGCATCCGGCGCACCGTGCAATACCGATTGCAAGACCAGGCTGCACTCGACCGTTACCTGCGCGAGCACGCGCCACGGATGCGACAGCACGGGATCGCGTTGTTCGGCGATCGCTTCACCGCCGAACGACGCACGCTGGCTCACCGCGAGGAATTCATTCGCGGACAGGTCTCCACCGAAAACTGCCTCAATTGCGGCGAGGTGCTCACCGGCCAGCATTGCTCGCATTGCGGCCAGCGCGCGAAAGTGCGCGTGCTGTCGCTCGGCGGCCTGCTGCGCGACCTGTTCGGCGACCTGACCGACTTCGACTCACGGATCTGGCGCACGCTGGTCCCCCTGGCGTTCCGCCCCGGTACGCTGACCTCCGATTACCTGCGTGGACGGCGCACCTACTACACGCCGCCGTTCCGGATGTACCTGGTGCTGAGCGTCGCGTTCTTCCTGGCGACCACGATCGGCGCCAATCCCGGCGACGCGATGCGCCTGAACGTCGGCGAGGACGGTGCCAACCTGCAGATCATCGACGGCTCGAACGAGCAGGCCACCCCGAATGCGGAACCCCCGACGGACGGAGCCAAACGTCCGACGACGCCGGCAGCGGCCGCGCCTGCGTCTTCCGCACCCGCGCCACAGGACAACGCGGCGGCGGGGCCGAAACTCGCGCCCGATCGCCAGCGGGTGGTGGACGCCATCGTGTCGAAGCTGCCCAGGTCCGAGCGCGAGGGCGCGCGGCGCGAACTCGAGCGTGAGATCGGCGAGCTCACGCCCGAGGAGATGGCCCCTGTCTCGCGGCTCGTGAACGATCCCTGCGGCGAATCGAACCTGCACGTCGAGATCGGCGCCTGGGGTGAGAAGTACGAGCCCCGTCTGCGCGATGCGTGCCGCAGGATCATGGCGGACTCGAAGTCGTTCGGACGCGCGCTGTACGAGAACATCCCGAAGATGATGTTCATCTTCCTGCCGCTGATCGCCGCCGTGATGTTCATGCTCTACCTCGGTTCCGGTCGCTATTACGTCGAGCACCTGCTGTTCTTCGTGCACTACCATGCGTTCTTCTTCCTCGGCGGGCTCGCCATCGTCGTGCTCGACCGCGGCGCCGGGTTGTTCGAGAAATCGGCGATCGGCGCTGCGCTGAGTTTTCTGGAAGGCGCACTGACCTTCGTGCTCGTCTTCTACGTGCCCTACTACCTCTACCGCGCCATGCGCCGCGTCTACGGCCAGGGGCGCCTCGTCACGCTGTTCAAGTATTCGCTGCTCGGGATCGGCTATGTGTTCTTCATGGCGTTGACCGCGGTCGGGCTGCTGTTCTACACGGCTCTGACGCTCTGAACACACCCGCATGAGCGCACAGCGAACGATCCTGCACGTCGACATGGACGCGTTCTACGCGTCGGTCGAGCAGCGCGATCATCCGGAGTTGCGCGGCAAGCCCGTCATCGTCGGCGGCGGCGGCAACCGCGGCGTGGTCGCCGCGGCGAGTTACGAGGTCCGTCCGTTCGGCGTGCATTCGGCCATGCCGACGCGCGAAGCGTTGCGCCGCTGCCCGGACGCGATCGTCGTACCGCCGCGCATCGGGCATTACAGCGGTGTCTCCAGCCAGATCTTCGCGGTATTCCACGAGTTCACGCCACTCGTGCAGGGCCTTTCGCTCGACGAAGCGTTCCTCGACGTGACGGCGAGCCTGGGCGCATTCGGCAGTGCGGAATGGATCGCGCGCGAGATCAAGCGGCGGATCCGCGATCGCACGCAGCTCACCGCGTCGGTGGGCGTGGCGCCGAACAAGCTCGTGGCCAAGATCGCGTCCGACCTGCGCAAGCCCGACGGCCTCGTCGTCGTGCGACCGGCCGAGGTGCGCGACGTGCTCGACCCGCTGCCGATCCGCAAGCTGTTCGGGCTCGGGCCGAAGACGGTACCGAAAGTCGAATCGCTCGGCATCCACACGCTCGGACAGTTGCGCCAGGCTCCGGCCACCCGTTTGCGACCGCTGTTCGGTCGCTACACCGAGCGTGTGCAGCAACGCGCGGCCGGCATCGACGAGCGCCCGGTCGTCCCCGACGAGGACGAGAAGCAGATCAGCGCCGAGGAGACTTTCGACACGGACATCGCCGATCGTGCACGGCTGCACGCCGAGGTCACGCGCCTCGCGGACAAGGCTTGTGCCCGGCTGCGGGCCCGCGGACTTGTGGGCGGCTGCATCACGGTCAAGATCCGCCGCGGCGACTTCACGACCTACACGCGTCAGCGCGGGTTCGAGCCGCGCACTCGAGAAACACGCGTCGTCGCGCGGATCGCGGGCGAACTGCTGGACGGCTGGCTCCAGACGCAGCCGCGCGCTGCCTTGCGGTTGCTCGGCGTGGGCCTGGGCGACCTCGCCGAAGACGTGCAGGCCGACCTGTTCACCGCACCGGAGTCGACGCGCAACCGGCAACTCGACGCCGCGGTCGACGAGATCCGCCAGAAATTCGGTTCGGTGGCGCTGAAGGCGGCGAGTTCGATCAAAACAGGGGATAGGGGTTAGGGGATAGGGGATAGTGGTCGGAGCAGCTGCGCCGCGGCGCGGGAGAGCGCCTGAGCGCGAAGCGCACCTCTTCACTATCCGCTAACCCCTATCCCCTATCCCCTTTTCCCTTCCCCTATCCGCTGTACCGGCCCTGAGGCATCATGAACGTCCGCCGCGCGTCCTGACTCCCGATGTACACGAGCTTTTTCGGCCTCCAGGAAAAACCGTTCGCGATCACGCCGGACCCGCGCTACCTCTACCTGAGCGAGCGGCACGCCGAGGCGCTGGCGCACCTGCTCTATGGCATCAACGAAGCCGGCGGCTTCATCCAGCTGACCGGCGAAGTCGGCACGGGCAAGACGACGGTGATCCGCAGCCTGCTCGAGCAGCTGCCGGGCCACGCCGAGGTCGCGCTCATCCTCAACCCGCGCGTCACGCCTGCCGAGTTCCTGCTGACGATCTGCGAGGAGCTGCACCTCCAGGTACCCGAGCACGGGCGCGACAGCACCAAGGCGCTCATGGACCTGCTCGGGCATTACCTGCTCGAGGCGCACGCGCGCGGCCGACGCGTCGTGCTGATCGTCGACGAGGCGCAGAACCTCAGTCCGCAGACGCTGGAACAGGTGCGCCTGCTGACGAACCTCGAGACCGCGACGACGAAGCTGCTGCAGATCATCCTGATCGGCCAGGAGGAATTGCGCACGCTGCTCGAGCAGCCGGACCTGCGCCAGCTCGCGCAGCGCATCACGGGCCGGTACCACCTGAGCCCGCTGTCGCGTGAGGAGAGCGCCGGGTACGTCAAGCACCGCATGCGCGTGGCCGGCGCGACGGCCGAGGCGTTCACGCCGGGCGCGCTCAAGGAGGTCCACCGCCTGAGCGGCGGCATCCCCCGCGTGATCAACGTGGTCTGCGACCGCGCGCTGCTCGGGGCGTTCACGCGCGAAGACCATCGTGTCGGCTCCGGCTACATACGGCAGGCGGCTGCCGAGGTCTACGGCCGACCGGTCCCGGCGCCCTGGTTGCGCTGGGCCACGATCAGTGCCGTGACGGCTTCGCTCGCGCTCGTCGCGTTCGGCGGATGGTCGCTGCTCGCGAATCGCGAGGCGACGACCCGCGTGGCGACGGCGGGCTCGTCCGCAACGGCGTCGCAGGCCGACACGGCTCCCGCCGTGAGCAACGCGGTCGTGGAAGCGGCCCCGGGCCCGCCGCCGCCGCCGCCGCTCGACGAACTGCTCGTGCAGAACGCGAACGACACGACCACCGAAGCCGCGCTCGGAAAGCTGTTCCAGCGCTGGAACCTCGCGTATGCGCCGAACCGCGGGCGCGGCTGCGAGCAGGCGACCGCACAGGGCCTCGAATGCCTGTTCCAGAAGGGTTCGTGGGCGCAACTGCGCACGCTGAACCGCCCGGCGATCCTGACGTTGACCGACGACCTCGGCAGCACGCACCAGGTCTTGCTCGTCGGCCTCGACGACGAAGCCGCCACGATCGACCTCGGCGGCGCCACACGCGCCGTGCCGATCGCCTCGATCTCGCGCTACTGGTTCGGCGACTTCCTGCTGCTCTGGCGACCGCCGCTCGCAGTCGTCAAGTCGCTCGGTCCGGGCATGCGTGGCGCGGAGGTGAAATGGCTGCGCGAGAACCTCCGCGTCGCCCAGGGCCTGCCCGAGGCCGCGCAGGGCAGCGATTTCTACGACGAGGAGCTCACGCGGCTCGTGCAGGATTTCCAGCGCGAGCACCGACTCAACGCGGACGGTGTCGCGGGCGTGCAGACGCAGATCGTGCTCGACACCGTGCTCAACCCGGCCAACTCGCCCACGCTCGGTGGCGAGGCCTCCAGCGTCGGCGGCTGAGCATGTCGTTCATCCTCGACGCGCTGCGCAAGTCCGAGCACGCACGGCAGAAGCAGACCGGCCCGGGTTTCGCCGAGGTGCCGGTCGCGGTCGCGAAGCCGAAGACGAACGTCTGGGCGACGGCGGCCGTCGCGCTGCTGCTCGTGAACCTGATCGCGGTCGGCGTGCTGTTGTTGCGACGTGCGAACCAGGAGCCGTCCAGGCCGATCGCGACGAACGAGCCCGCGGCGACCGGGTCGATCGCGGCCCCCGGTGCGAATGCCGTCGGGGCACCGCAGGCGCCCGACCGCAGCTCCACGACGACGACGGGTGCGGGCCCGACGCTGACTCCATCTGCCGCACCGCGCCCCGCGCCGGCGACGCCGTCCCCGGCCGCGACCGGGGGCGGCCGCAATCCGCTCGCCGAGGAAGTCGGGGCGACCGAGGCGTCGGGTGTCGAACGTTCGGTCAGGGAGGCGGCCGCTGCGGTACCCGCGGGCCCGCCCGCGGTCATGCGACGAGACTCGGCGCCGGCGCGGCGCGGTGGCTCCGTCGTCTACGCGCCGGTTCCGGAGGCGGACGACGCACCGTATTCGCCACCGCCACCGGCACCACGCTCGGACCCTGCGTCCGACGGCTTGCCGACCGCCGACGAAGTGACCGCGCGCGGCGGGCTGCCCGCGCTGCACCTGGACCTGCACGTCTACGCGACGGCGCCGGCGCAGCGCTTCATCTTCGTCAATTCGCGCAAGTACCGCGAAGGCGACGCGCTGCAGGAAGGGCCGGTGGTGGAACAGATCACCGCGACCGGCGCCGTGCTGAGCTACCGCGGCAGCCGGTTCAGGTTGGCCAACGACTGAGCGCCGGGGAGTCGTTCGCCCGTGAACGCCGTATCGGTGGCGGCCGACAGCCTCGACGGGCTGCGGCTCAACTTCGCGCTGCAGGCGGGCATCTTTCGACTGCTGTCGCGGCAGGAGCATCTCGACCGGATCAACGTGTTCCCGGTGCCGGACGGCGACACGGGCACCAACCTTGCGCTCACGGTGCATGCCGTGCTCGGGGCGTTGCGCAGGTGGCCGGACGCGCACGCCGGCAGGACGCTCACGCGCGTGGCCGATGCGGCGCTCGACGGCGCGCG
>JAJTCR010000434.1 GCA_021325695.1 Steroidobacteraceae bacterium
GGACGTGCTCGGCCGCGTCGTGCTCGACCGCGACGAGCACATGCGACCGGACACGACGGTCGCGACCCTCGCGGCGCTCAAGCCCGCGTTCGCCGCGATGGGCGAGCAGGGCGGTTTCGATGCGGTCGCGCAGATGAAGTACCCGCAGGTCGAGTCGATCGAGCACGTGCACACCGCCGCGAACTCGTCGGGCATCGTCGATGGCGCGGCCGGCGTGCTGATCGGCAGCAAGCGCTTCGGCGGCAAGGCCGGCCTGAAACCGCGCGCGCGCATCCGCGCCTTCACCTCGATCGGCAGCGAGCCCGCGATCATGCTGACCGGGCCGGCGCTCGTGACGCAGAAACTGCTCAAGCGCGCCGGCATGAGCATCGGCGACATCGACCTGTTCGAGGTCAACGAGGCATTCGCCTCGGTCGTCATGCGCTTCATGCGCGCGATGGACGTGCCGCACGAGACGGTCAACGTCAACGGCGGCGCGATCGCAATGGGTCATCCGCTCGGGGCCACGGGTGCGATGATCCTCGGGACCGTGCTCGACGAGCTCGAGCGCCGCGACCTCAAGACCGCGCTGATCACGCTCTGCGTGGGCGCGGGCATGGGCACCGCCACGATCATCGAGCGCGTCTGACGCGCAACGTCGAGCAGGAACGCAACCACATGTCGAAGCATTTCACCGTCGCCGTCGACACGGACGGCATCGCCCTGGTCACGATGGACAGCCCGGGCCGTTCGATGAACGTGTTCGCACCGGAAGTCGAGGCCGAGCTCGCGCAGGTGCTCGAGCGTGTCGTCGGCGACGCGTCGATCAAGGGCGCGATCGTGACCTCGGGCAAGCAGAGCTTTCTCGCGGGTTACGACTTGACCGAGTTCCTCGGCAAGTTCGGTCCGGGCATCACCGCGGCCGACGCCTACGAACGGTTCTCCGGCGGGCTGCAGAAGCTGCTCAGGAGGCTCGAAACCTGTGGCAAGCCTTGGGTCGCCGCGATCAACGGTCTCGCGCTCGGCGGCGGGTTCGAGCTGTGCCTCGCCTGCCACTACCGCGTCATGGCAGACGACCCGAAGGCGTTCGTCGGCCTGCCCGAGGTCAAGGTCGGCCTGCTGCCGGGCGGCGGGGGCACGCAACGCATGCCTCGCCTGATCGGCGTCGCGCCGTCGCTGCCGTACCTGCTCGAGGGCGGCAACATTTCGGCGCAGGAGGCAAAAAAACTCGGCCTCGTGCACGAAATCGTGCCACCGGGGGAACTGATCGAGGCGGCGCGCCGCTGGCTGCTCGCCACGCCGACGGCCGTGCAGCCGTGGGACCAGAAAGGGTACCGCGTGCCCGGCGGCGTCGGCTTCCAGAGCGCGGCCGTGACGCAGACCTTCACCGGCGCGACGACGCTCGTCGCAAAAAAAACGCTGCACAATTACCCGGCGCCGGCCGCGATCCTCTCCTGCGTCTACGAGGGCACGCTCGTGCCGATCGACAAGGGGCTCGACATCGAGGCCAAGTATTTCGCGACGCTCGTGACCAGCCCGGTCTCACGCAACCTGATCCGGACGATGTTCGTGAACAAGGGCGCCGCCGACAAGCTCGCGGCCCGGCCCGCGGACGTGCCGAAATCCCAGGTCCGCAAGCTCGGCGTGCTCGGCGCCGGCATGATGGGCGCTGGCATCGCCTACGTCTCGGCGCTGGCGGGCATGGACGTCGTGCTGATCGACTCGAGCCCGGAGCTGGCCGAGAAGGGCAAGGCCTATTCGGCCAAGCTGCTCGCGAAGGACGTGGAGAAGGGACGCAGGACGCCGGAGCAGGCCGAGCAGATCCTCGCGCGCATCACGCCCACGGTCGACCACGACCGGCTCGAGGGGACGGACCTCGTGATCGAGGCGGTGTTCGAGCACCGCGGCATCAAGGCGGACGTCACGGCGCGGGCCGAGGCGGTCATGCCGAAGGAGTCGGTGTTCGCCAGCAACACTTCGACGCTGCCGATCACCGGTCTCGCGAAGGCGTCGAAGCGGCCGAAGAGCTTCATCGGCATCCACTTCTTCTCGCCGGTGGAAAAGATGCCGCTGGTCGAGATCATCGTCGGCAAGCAGACCAGCGACGAGGCGATCGCGCGCGCGCTCGACTACGTGGGCCAGCTGCGGAAGACGCCGATCGTCGTCAACGACAGTCGCGGCTTCTACACGAGCCGCTGCTTCGGCACTTACACGAACGAAGGCGAAACGATGCTCGCGGAAGGCATCGACCCGCGCCTGATCGAGGGCGCCGGCAAACTCGCCGGCATGCCGGTCGGGCCGCTCGCGGTCAGCGACGAGGTCAGCATCGAACTGCAGTACAAGGTCATGTCGCAGAGTCGCGAAGACCTGGGCGCCAAGTACAAGGAGCCGAAGTCCTGGCCGGTCGTGCGGCGGTTCGTCGAGGACTTGAAACGGTTCGGACGCAAGAGCGGCGCGGGCTTTTACGACTACCCGGCCGACGGCCGCAAGCGGTTGTGGGCCGGCCTATCGCAGGAGTTCAAGCCGCTCGAGAAGCAGCCCCCGGTCGAGGAACTGAAGACGCGGCTCCTTTACATCCAGGCGCTCGAGGCGGCCCGCTGCTACGAGGAAGGCGTGCTGCGCAGCGTGCACGAGGCCGATCTCGGCTCGATCCTCGGCTGGGGCTTTCCG
>JAJTCR010000435.1 GCA_021325695.1 Steroidobacteraceae bacterium
CCAGCAGCATCAGTTCGGTGCAGGAGAGCAGGATCGTCTCGGCGCCCTGCGCCACGAGGCCTGCCATGGTTGCCCGCAGGAATGCGCGCGAGGTCTCGACGACGTGTCCGGCACAGAGTTCCTCGTAGATGACTCGGTGCACCTCGCGGCGTCGTGCGGCATCGGGGACGAGCACGCGCAAGCCGTGACGCTGCGCGAGATGGCCGCTGAAGAACGTCTGCTCCATCGTGAATCCCGTGCCGAGGAGGCCGACCGTCCGCGCACCGTGCCGCGCCACGGCGGCTGCGGTGGCGTCCGCGATGTGCAGGAACGGCAGCCGGGTGGCTGCGACCACTTGCGCGGCGACCTTGTGCATCGTGTTCGTGCACAGCACGACGCACCCGGCACCGGCCGACTCGAGACGTCGTGCGTCGTCCGCGAGCCGGGCGCCCGCGACGTCCCAGCGGCCCTCGCGCTGCAGCTGTTCGATCTCGCCGAAGTCGACGCTCAACAGCACGAGCCGCGCCGATCGCAACGACCCGAGCCGGTCGCGGACACCCTCGTTGATCAACCGGTAGTACACCGCGGTCGATTCCCAGCTCATGCCGCCGAGCAGGCCGATCGTGTTCATCCTCAAGCCTCCACGTGGGGTGTCGAGCGAGGAGCATGACTCGAGGGCTCCTCGCGCGAACCTTGCCCTGCAGCGGCCACGAGCTGCAGGTAGCGATCGACCGGCTGCTCGTCCAGGCTTCCGCCCGACACGGCGACGTAACCGTCCGGGCGCACCAGGAAGAAGGCCGGACCCGCGATGCCGACGACCGCGAGCCTCGCGGCATTGCCGTGTTCCAAAGGCACGCGCAGGCTTCGCAGACTTGGCGGCAAGCTTGCAAGCCACTCGGGTCGCGCTTCCTGGCCGACGAGCAGCAGGTGATGGTGCAGGTCGTCGAGCTGGTGGAACAGGTCGACTGGTGCGGCACCGGGACCGAGCGCGACATGCACCCAGGGGAAACGATCGCCGCCGCGAGGTGACTGCTCGTTCAGCCCCGGCAGGCTCGTCGACAGCGCGCTGCGCGGGTAGGCGACGCCGAGCTGGGACACCGTACGGAAGGCGAGCCGTCGCACGCGTTCGAAATGCATCGCCCGCGCGGCGATCCTCGCGATCAGGCGCGTGCGCAACAGCCCCGCCCACCACGATTTCGACACCACGAACATGAACGCACGATCGGTCGTCTCGAGCAGTCGTTGCGCTACCGGCGCACGCTCGGCTGCGTACGTGTCGAGCAACTCACGGGGCGCGCCGTGCGTCAGCACGGCCGCGAGTTTCCAGCCCAGGTTGTAGGCGTCCTGCAGGCCCGTGTTCATGCCCTGCGCGCCCATCGGACTGTGGATGTGGGCGGCGTCGCCGAGCAGGAAGCAGCGCCCGGCGCGAAATCGTTCAGCGCGGCGATGCTGGATGCGATAGCGCGAGAACCACAGGCACTGCCTGAACTGCAGCCCGGTGCCGACCGCGGCACGGATGTGAGGTTCGACGTCCGCGAGATCGACCTCCTCGCGCTCGCGCAGGTGCGGCGGCAGGATCCCGATCACGCGCCAGCGGTCGACGCCACGCATCGGAAAGAACAGGTGAAAACCGTCGCGCCAGAGATATACGTTGAGCTCGGCGGGTTTCATCGGCCCGGTCCCAATGGTGTCGGCGACGAAGAATGTGTGCTCGTAGGGCGCGCCGGGGAACCCGATGCCGCAGAACTCGCGCACGCTGCTGCGGGAGCCGTCGCAGCCCGCGACCCAGAGCGCGCGCACCTGGAGCGGGGAGCCGTCCGGCTGGCGCAACGTGGCGGCCACGTGATCGTCGTGCTGAACCAGCTGCACGAGCTCGGTGCGCCACTGCACGGCGATCCCGTGCTCGGCGAGCGCGGCGTTGAAGAGGCGCTCGGTCTGGTCCTGGCCCAGCATCAGGATGTACGGATACGGGCTCAGGTCGCGACCGATGTCGCCCACCGGTATGCGCGCCTTGTGCTCGCCGTTCGCCCACAGGTTCGCGCCCGCCGTCCGGGCGCCGTGGGCCACCGCTGGGGCGGCCAGCCCGGCCTGGGCGAGGATTTCGAGCGTTCGCGCCTGCACGCCGATCGCCCGGGTCTGCTCGGCCGGACCTGAATGACGGTCGACGATCAGGGCGCGAACGCCGCGCCGGGCAAGGTCGTGCGCGAGCATCAAGCCGGTCGGACCTGCGCCGACGATCAGTACCTGCGTTTCCATGGTCCCTCCTTGCGAGTTCTGCGAGGCATGATCGAGCACGGTCCGCACGGATCACCTACGGATTCGCAACTGCGCGGCCGGTGCGGCATGGGCCGAGCTGCGGTACAGTCAAGCCGGCGCGAAGGGCCGGGGGACCCGCCTTGCCGACGCTCGCGAAACTGACGCGACCAAGAGGCCACCGCATTGTGCTGCGGAACGGACTGTTCGCGCAGCTCGACGATGCCTGCGACCGTCCGCTCGTCTGGGTGCACGGCCCGCCCGGGGCCGGCAAGTCGACGCTGGTGGCGAGCTTCGTCGGCGAGCGCAAACTTCGCAATGTCTGGTACCACGTCGACGCCGGCGATGCCGACGTCGGAACGTTCTTCTATTACCTGACACAGGCCGTGCCGGCGCCGCGGAAGTCAGCC
>JAJTCR010000436.1 GCA_021325695.1 Steroidobacteraceae bacterium
CGGGCGGGCGACATCGTGCTCATGCACGACGGCCCGCTGCGGCACAACCGGCCCGACCACACGCTGCAGGTCCTGCCACCCTTGCTCGCTGCGCTCACGCGCGAAGGCCCCCACCCCGCGCCGTTGCCCGTCGCCGCTACAATGGCGGCATGAACGACCAATCGGCGGGATGGTCGCCGGATTCCGGCGACGACGACTACGACGGCGAGGGCCATCGACTCCGCTCCGCACTCGAGCGCACGCTCATGGACCGCGCGCGTCGCGCCGCGGAACAGGACCGCCAGAAAGGCCCGCGACGCCCGTTGCAGCACGCGATCGCGCTCGCGGCGGCGCTGCTGCTCGTGCTGGTGATCGGGCTCGGGTTCGACGCGTTCCTCACCAGCGTGCAGAAGGTCATGCGCATGCTCGACGCGGAGGAAGCGCGACAGAAGCAGCAGCAGCAGGAGCAGGTCGTACCCGATCCGGCGGAGCCGATGCCGGCCTACGTCGTGCCCGACGAGGGTTGAGGCGCCCGCCCACGGCGCCAGGCATACAGCGGCAGCGCCACGGCCCAGACCACGGCGAACGCAATCGCTTCGCGCGGTGTCGCGGTCTGCCACGCGATCCAGCCGATCAGCGCGCACGTGAGCACCGGCACCAGCGGTCCCCCGGGGATCCGCAGCGGTGCAACGTCGGTGCGGACGTCCTTGCGTCGCAGTTCGAGCACGGCCACGGCGCCGAGCGCGTAGACCGCGAGCACCGCGAGGTTCGCGACGACGGCGAGTTGCGTGAACGTGTCCGTCAGCGACACCAGCGCGACGATCACGCCGTACGCGACGATGGCGACGTGCGGCGTGTGGAACGACGCGTGCACCTGCGCGAGCTGCCGCGGCAGGAACCCATCGCGGGCGAGCGCGTAGAACGTGCGCGGCGCGGCCAGCACGGCCCCGGTCACCCACCCGAGCATCGAGATGGTCGCGCCCGCGAGGAGCACGGTTGCACCCGTGTCGCCGGCGAACACGCTGGCCGCGCTCGCGAGCGGGGCCACGGTGTCGCTCGCGAGCAGCGACCCCAGCACGCCGAGTGCGACCAGCTGGATCGCCAGATAGAGCAGCGTCGCGGCGAACAGCGCCAGCGCAACCGCTCGCGGCACGGTGCGCGCGGCGTTACGCACTTCGCCCGTCGGGCCCAGCGCCGACTCGATGCCGAGGAACGCGAACACCAGCACGCCGCTCGTCGCCGTGACCTGTGACGGCGACGGCCACGCGTCGATCCGCAGGTTCGCAGGCTCGACGAACCATGCGCCCACCAGCACGAACGACAGCAACGGCACGAGCTTGGCGGCCGTCGACCACTCGACGAGCCGTGCGCCCCAGCGCAACCCGCGCACGTTGACCGCGACCAGCACGCCGACGAGCAGCAACGTCATCACGGCCGCCCACCCTCTGCCGTCGAGTCCGAGCAGACGGGCCGCGGTCTGACCCAGCAGGGCCGCGATCGCGCCGCCCGCCGTGACCGTGGCGACCGCGAGCAGCACTCCCGTCACGAAGCCGGGGAACGGGCCGAGCCCCACTTCGACGTAGGCGTAGGGCCCGCCGGTGATCGTGACGCGGCTGCCGGCTTCCATGAAAATCATCACGACCAGCGCCATCACCGTCGCGCACACGAGGTAGGCGAGCGGCGCGGCCGATCCGAGCTGCGCGACCGCGATGGCAGGCAGCACGAAAATGCCGCTGCCGACCGTGTAGTTGAAAATGTGCGCCGTGAGCTGACGCAGGCCGAGTTCGCGGACGAGCAGGCGTTCCGGGTCCGTGCTCACGCCGTCAGAAGCTCAACTGCGGCGGCTCGTCGTCGTCGCCGAATTCGGCGCCGGCACGCACGAGCGCGACCCACTGCGCGGTCGTGAGCGACACCTCGCGATGCGGCGCGGGCCGCACGATGCGCAACGACTTCTCGCTCGCGACGAGCAGGCCGCAGTCTGCGGGAATCTCGGCCGGGTCGGCGATGCCCTCGGCGATCACGTAGTGGAACGTCTGCGAGTACGACTGGTAGCCACGCCGCTTGCCGTCCTTCCTGAGATCGCAGAGCAGGTCCGCCCGGCGCACTTTGATCTCGTGCACGGCGGGCTGCAACCGCCGCGACGCCGACGCGTGCCGCAACGAGAACACGTCCGGCTTCGACAGCGCCCATCGCTCGTCGAGCCGCGTGCGCAACGCGATGCCGCGGAAGACCAGCCGCTTCTGCGCGAGCAACCAGCGGGCGACGCGGTCGACCAGCGCATCGTGTTCGGCGTGCGCGCGCCGGTTGCAGTCGAGTTGTCGCGCCAGCAGTGCGATGCCCGCGTCGGTCACGACGACCCGCTCGAGTCCGCCGCCGATGTCACGACGCACGAACCCACGGTCCAGCAGGTCGAGTTCGACGTTGTCCTGGCACGGCCAGCCGGCCGACCGGAAGTACTGCCGTAGCCGGCGCACATGCTGGCGGGTGAGGCCCGCCCCCTCGGGCACGACCGTGTAGTGCGGTGGATGCTTCATCTGCGACTAGCGGGACGGGCTGTGCTAAAAGGCGGCACCTTATCGGATCAGGATCGCACGATGTGGCGCAAGGCCTGTCTCGGGCTGCTGCGACTGCTGGGCTGGCGGAGCGTGCTCGTGC
>JAJTCR010000437.1 GCA_021325695.1 Steroidobacteraceae bacterium
GCGGGAATGACGTCAGGTCCACTGGCTCGTGGCCCAGGTATTCGCGTATGGCGGCCGGCATCGCGTGCGGTGGAAGAACTCGATCGGTCACGCGCGCTTCGATCGCGCTGCGCGGCATGCCCGGAAACTCCGCCGTCTCGGGATCCTGCGCCAGGGTCATTCCGCCGCCGGCCTTGATCGCCTTGAGGCCGGCCGTGCCATCGTGGTCCGTGCCGCTGAGAACCACGCCGACGCACCGCTCGGCAGCATCCTCCGCAAGCGCCATCATGAAGGTGTCGATCGGCCTGACGGGGTGGCGATTTGTCGGGCGCTCGTTGATTTCGAACCGTCCTTCTCGAATGCCCATCAGCGTGCCGGGGGGGAGGACATAAGCAGTCCCGCCCTCGATGCGCTCACCGTGCACCGCCGCCCGGACCGGCAGCGTGCCGACGTTGCCGAGCAGGCTCACCAGGTGGCTGTCGTGGTGCAGCGGCAGATGCGTGATGACGACGACCGCGACGCCCGGTTCGGGCGACGACGCGCGCACGAATTCACGCAGCGGATGCAGCCCGCCTGCGGAAGCTCCGAGAACGACGATCGTCAGCATGACGTGGCGGTGCCCTCCGGTGGCACCAGCCTGACAGACGAGGCGCGCAGGGCGCTGCCCGAGTATGCGCGTCGCGGGGAGCCTTGTCCCGAGACCGTGCTCGAGAGACTCCGCCGGTCAAGACTTTCCATAATCTAAATGCGATTGCGTCCAGTTGCCGCGAGTCAAGCAAGGCAGGGCGCGTATGCGAGAGGGTCGTCGTCAACTCGCCGGACCGGGGGTTCGAGAAATCCTGGCGGGAAAGTTCAGCCTGTTCCGTCGGGCTGTGCGGTCAGCCCGGCCGACAGGCGACGGAATCCCACGACCGGCCATTTCCAGAAAGTGAAATCGTTGACCCTCTTGGCGGGAGAACCGCCCGGGTAGGTCATCGCATCAGGCCGTCGGCTGGCCTGGTCCGATGCAGCGGAAAGGAGCCGGTTGCGTTCCGGTCGCCGAGCCTGCGAGTTTCCAGAATCCGTCGCGGTAACCTCGCTCTGCTTCGCCGAGCGTGTAGGCCTGCAACCAGGCCTCGTGCCGATGGTCGTCGACGGCGGTGGTCCCGAAGAACGACGCGCATGAGCCCAGCCGTTAGCCTTGCCAGTAAACCGGCGCTTCGACGCGTTTCATGTACGTCGCGAGCTCCATCTCCCGATTGAAGGCTTGCTCGAAGGTGTTCACCGCGACCTCAGGTGCCCGTCGATCCCGATTGACGCCGACGTCACCGGGAAGGGACCGCTTGCAGGAGGTGAAACCGTACCGAACGTCCGCAAACGCTCCGTCCGGCAGCGAACACGACGAACGGGGATTTCGCATCGCCTGGACGAAGTGGCCCCGAATGCGCGGACCGAGGCGATCGTCGCTGGCAGTCACGCCTCGCGAGTTGCGGCCAGGTCCTCGATGCGGTCCGATTCCAG
Source organism: Steroidobacteraceae bacterium (assembly GCA_021325695.1). Classification (GTDB taxonomy): domain Bacteria; phylum Pseudomonadota; class Gammaproteobacteria; order Steroidobacterales; family Steroidobacteraceae; genus RPQJ01. The sequence continues at coordinate 1,480 of JAJTCR010000437.1, forward strand.
CTTGACGACCGAATAGCACTCGCAGCACAGCTGTTCGAGCATCGGCCGGTTGACCACCTTGATTTGTCCGCGGCTGTAACGGATGGCACCGAGTTTCTGAAGCTTGCCCGCGGCTTCCGTGACGCCCTCGCGACGCACGCCAAGCATGTTGGCGATCAGCTCCTGCGTCATGACGAGTTCGTTCGATGCGACACGGTCCAGCGACAGCAGGAGCCAGCGGCACAACTGCTGATCCACCGAATGGTGGCGGTTGCACACCGCGGTCTGGGCCATCTGGGTGATCAATGCCTGGGTATAGCGCAACAACAGCAGTTGCAGGTCACCGCTGCGATGGAACTCTTCCTTGAGCCGCTTGCCGTCGAGCCGATAGGCATGTCCGGCGCTCTGGACGAGCGCGCGACTCGGTGTCGTTTCGCCGCCCATGAACAGGGCGATGCCGACCAGCCCCTCGTTGCCGACGACGGAAATCTCCGCCGACGCACCGCTCTCGAGTACATAGAGCAGCGACACGATGCAGTCGACCGGGAAGTACACGTGCCGGAGCAGGTCGCCGGGCTCGGACAGCACCTTGCCGAGCGGCATCTGCACGAGTCGAAGATGGGGGTAGAGCCGATCGCATTCGACGGACGAAAGCGCCGCCAACAGGCGATTCTGTTGGGGAGCACAGCGGGCAGATGCGGCAGTAGGAAGGCTCATCTCGACCATTCGGGCTGACAAGCCAGAGTATGCTCGTCCTCTGAGAGTCGATCCGTCCGCTACCGTACGCTGCCATCGATCTCAGGACAAGTGCGCCAAGTGCGTGCGTCAGGCCATGACGTTCGCATACGCACTGCGGTCCACTGCGTAGCACGCACAGGCCGCGCGTCGGAGCCGGCGGTGGTCCAGGATCGTGATGTCACCGCGGCTGTACCGGATCATCTTGCTCGTCTGCAGCGAACTCGCCGCGTGCGTCACGCCCGCGCGACGCACGCCCAGGATGTGTGCGAGACGCTCGTGCGTGACGTGGAATTCGTCGGACTCCGCCCGGTCCCGGGTCATCAGCAGCCATCTGGCGAGCCGTGCCTCGACGACGTGGAATCGAGTGCAGACGGCCATCTGCGACAGCTGATTCATCACGACGTGGATGTAGCGCTTCAGGCATCGCAGCAGTGGC
>JAJTCR010000438.1 GCA_021325695.1 Steroidobacteraceae bacterium
CCGATCGCCGGCCTCGTGCAGATTCCCTGCATCGAGCGCAACGCGATGGGCGCGGTCAAGGCGATCAACGCCGCCCGGTTGTCGCTCCGGGGCGACGGCACGCACAAGGTGACGCTCGACCAGGTCATCGCGACGATGCGTCAGACCGGCCACGACATGTCGACGATCTACAAGGAAACGAGCCAGGGCGGGCTCGCGGTCAACGTGCCGGAATGCTGAGGAAGTGAGCAGTGACCAGTGACTAGTGACTAGTCCGAGGGCGTGTGCCGCACGCGCCCTGGATCGACTAATCACTAATCACTAATCACTAGTCACTAGTCACTATTCACTGTTCACTAGTCCCTCCCCGGGGAGCACTAATGCCTGAACCTTCGGATCGGGTCGTCGTGATCACCGGCGCGTTCGGCGCGCTCGGCGTCGCGGTCGCGCGCGCGTTCGGTGAGACGGGGGCGCGGCTATCGCTGATCGACGTCGCGCAGCCCTCCGCCGAGATGCAGCGGGAGTTCTCGGGGTCGCAGCACCTGCTGCTCGGCGGCGCGGACCTTGCGAACGAGGAGGCGACGCGCAGGGCCATGGCCGCGACCGCGATGCGGTACGGCGGCATCGACGTGCTGGTCAACGTCGCGGGCGGCTTCCGCTGGGAGAAGGTCGAGGGTGGCAGCCTGGACACCTGGGACGCGCTCTACGCGATGAACCTGCGCTCGGCCGTGGTGAGCTGCAAGTGCGCGTTGCCGGCGCTGCTCGAGCGCGGCGGCGGCCGCATCATCAACATCGGCGCCGGGGCGGCGGCCAAGGCGGGCTCCGGCATGGGCCCCTACACGGCGTCGAAGGCGGGCGTGCAGCGGCTCACCGAGGCACTGTCCGAGGAACTGAAGGACCGCAACGTCACGGTCAACGCGATCCTGCCTGGCACGATCGACACGCCGCGCAATCGCCTCGACATGCCCAAGGCCGACTTCAGCAAGTGGGTCGCCCCGGCGAAGATCGCGCGGGTGATCGTGTTCCTTGCGTCCGAAGATGCGAGCGCGATCACGGGCGCCGCGATCCCGGTCTTCGGTCGCGGCTGAGAAATCAGCCGGGGCCCTTCAATCGGATTCGCGTGCGTTTTCTTGCGCAAGGTTGCGCGGGTAATCGAATTCGGCCTCGAGGCCGGACTTCCAGTCGAGCTGCGACCACTCGTCGAGCCGGAAGCACGCCGTGAAGACGGCGCAGGTCGGCATGTTGTCGATCTGGTCGCTGGCCGACAGCCGGTTCGCGCACTCGGTGATGCCCGGGTTGTGGCCGAACACCATGACGTGTTTCGCGTCGCCGCCGAGCTCGCGCACGACTTGCACGATCGCCCCCGGGTCCGCCAGGTACAGCCGTTCGTCCTGCGCGATGAGTTCGGCCGGCACCTTGAGCTCGCGCGCCATGATGCTCGCCGTCGTCAGCGCGCGCACGGCGGGGCTCGCGAGGATGAGGTCGGGTTTCAGTTTGCGCGAGCGCAGCCGGCGCGCCATCTCCGGCGCGTCCTGTTGTCCGCGCTTTGTGAGCACGCGGTCCCAGTCCTGCTGGCCGGGCAGCGACAGGTCGGATTTGCCGTGCCGCACAAGCGTGAGGCGTTTCATGCCCGCCGCGGCCTTCCGGTTCGCCTCGAGGCCTTGCACCTTGCTCTTGCTGAGCTTGCCGAGACTCATTCGCCACCCACCTCCAGGATGCCGTCCACGATACGCGTCGGATAGCTCTTCACGGGCTCGTAGGCGGGCGGCGTGAGCGCCTGCCCGGTGCGCAGGCAGAAGCGCGCACCATGACGGGGGCAGATGACCTGGTGGTCCTCGATCTCGCCACCCGCGAGCCCGCCGCCGTCGTGCGTGCAGACGTCGTCGATCGCGAAGAACTCGCCGTCGACGTTGAAGACCGCGACGAACACGCCGTCGACTTCGACCGACGCGTAGTCACCGGGCGCGATGTCCCCGGCGGGTGCGACACGGATCCAGGTGGTCATGTCGTCCGTGTGCCGCCGCCGCGCGCGACGAGCGCCGGACGTCCGGTCCACAACACGATTCGCCGGGACGCCGTAAACCCGTCCATGAGGGCTCCGGCCGCGGCATCCATGCCGCGGACGGCCCGGCGAACCGGTTCTGGCCCGGACGTCCGTCTGGTCGCGTCGGCGCCGACCATCCACGTCACATCATGCCCGTCTGCAGTCGCGCAGCCTCGGACATCATCGACTGGTTCCACGGCGGGTCGAAGACCAGCTCGACGTCGGCGCGCTTGACGGTCGGGATCACCTCGACCTTCTCGCGCACGTCGGCGACCAGCACCTCGCCCATGCCGCAGCCGGGGGCAGTCAGCGTCATCGAGACCGAGACCACGCGCCCGCCGTCGTCTTCCTGCGTGACGTCGCAGTCGTACACGAGGCCGAGGTCGACGATGTTGATCGGGATCTCCGGGTCGTAGCAGCCCTTCATCTGCTCCCACACGAGCTTGCGGACGTCGTCGTCGCTCGCGTTCGGCGGCAGCTCCGGGACTTCGTGCGGTTCCTTGCCGAGCGCGTCGGCGTCCTTGCCTGCGATGCGGAACAGGTTGCCCTCGACGTACACGGTGAAACTGCCACCGAGCGCCTGGGTGATGTAACCCTGCTGACCCTGTC
>JAJTCR010000439.1 GCA_021325695.1 Steroidobacteraceae bacterium
GGGACGGGCGGCCACCAACGAACTGATTCGCAGCCGCATCAAGATCAAGAGCATGAACTTCATGCGCGGCCGGACCTTCCTGAACAAGTACGTGATCCTCGACGAGGCGCAGAACCTCACGCCCAAGCAGATGAAGGCGCTCGTGACCCGCGCGGGCCCCGGCACCAAGCTCGTGTGTCTCGGCAACATCGCGCAGATCGACTCGCCCTACCTGTCCGAGACCACGTGCGGGCTCACGTACGTCGTGAACCGCTTCCGCGGCTGGAAGCACTACGGGCACATCACGCTCACGCGGGGCGAACGCTCGCGGCTGGCCGACTTCGCCTCCGAGACGCTCTGACCGCGTCGAGGAACCGCGAGCGGACCGGCCGGTCAGAAGGAGCACATGAGACAGTCAATCCGCCCGGGCGGCCTGCTCGCGTGCCTCGCCGCCACGCTCACCTTCGGCCTCGGCACCGGAACGGGCATGGCGCAGACCTCGCAGGACAACCTGCCCGAGATGGGGACGGCGGCCCAGGAGACGCTGTCGATCGACGACGAGAACCGGCTCGGTCGCATGGTGATGCGCGAGGTGCGCGAATCGGGCGCCCTGCTCGAGGATCCAGAGGTCGGCGAATACATCCAGTCGCTCGGGCTCAAGCTTTCGAGCCAGGCGCAGGATGGCGGGCGCTCGTTCAACTTCTTCCTGATCCGCGACAACGCGATCAACGCCTTTGCCCTGCCCGGCGGCTTCGTCGGCGTGCACTCCGGGCTGCTGCTCGAGACGCGCAACGAGAGCGAACTCGCGGGCGTGCTGGCGCACGAGGTCGCGCACGTCACGCAGCGCCACATCGCGCGGGGCATCGAGGCGCAGGGCCGCACCAGCCTGCTGTCGACGGCCGCCGTGCTCGCGGCCATCCTGATGGGGGCCGGCGGCGGCAGCTCGGACGCAACCATGGGCGCGATCACGGCTGCCCAGAACATGGCGGTGCAGTCGCAGATCAACTTCACGCGTGAGAACGAGTACGAGGCGGACCGGATCGGCATCGGCGTGCTCGCGAACGCAGGCTTCGACCCGAACGCGATGCCGGCGTTCTTCGACACCATGTTCCGCCGCACGCAGCTCGGACCGGATCGCGTGCCCGAACTGCTGCGCACGCACCCCGTGACGAGCTCGCGCATCGCGGAATCCAAGGACCGCGCGCTGCAATACCCCTCCGCAGCGGTCAGCGACAGCCTCGGTTACGCACTGACGAAGGAGCGGGTGCGGGTGCTGTCGGCTCCGCGCGGCACCGATGCCCGCGACTACTACGCGGCGCTTGGCTCGAACGAGGCGGACCTCTCGCTCGCGCAAACGTACGGTCGGGCGCTGGCACAAATGGTGGGGGGCAATGCGCAGGGGGCCATCGCGACATTCGAGCGCCTGCGTACCGAGTACCCCCAGGTCATGCAATTCCACACCGCGCTCGGTCAGGCGCAGCTGGCCGCGGGCGAGACCAGGGCGGCGCTCGAGACGCTGGAGCGGGCGCGTAACCTGGCGCCGCGCAACGTGCCGGTCACCGTGCGGTACGGCGAAGCACTGCTGCAGGCCGGCCGACCCAAGCGTGCCCACGAGGTGCTGCTCGACCTGTTCAACAATGTGCCGCCCTCGCAGGAACAGATCCGCCTCACGGCCAAGGCGGCGAACGCCGCGGGCGACGTGGCGGACGCCTACAGTTACATGGCCGAGTATCACCTGATGGGGGGCGACCTGCTGCTCGCGATCAACCAGCTCGAACTCGCATTGTCGGTGCCCAGCCTCACCGCGCAGCAGCGTTCGAAGTTCGTGGCGCGCCTGCAGGAATTGCGCGAATGGTTGCCGAAGGAGCGCAATCGCCCGAAGCCGCCCGCCGAACAGGCGCCGGGCGAGCGGCAGTAGGCCACGACCTCTGGGCGCGGCCTTCGCCATCGGTACAATCGCCCACTGTTTCGGATCTCAGGCCGTCGCCTGGGCCCACCCGAGGGTTGTCAACGCATGTCCTTGCTGCAAGCTTGCCGCTGCCCGGCGCGGTCGAACTCCCGTCGTCCTCGCGAACGCCTCCTGATCGCGCTGCTCGCGATTGCGCTCGGCGGTTGCGCGACGACTGCGGGCCGCACGAGCGTCGAGAGCGAGGCCGAAACGCGGCCGAAGAATCGTGACCCGATCGAAAAATTAAATCGGGGTGTCTACAAATTCAACGACGTCCTCGATCGACATGCGCTGCGTCCTGTCGCAGTCGCCTATCGCGACCACACGCCGCGGTGGCTGCAGAAAGGCGTCGGCAATTTCTTCACGAACCTGTTCTACCCCACCACGATCGCCAATCAGTTCCTGCAGGGAAAGTTCAAGGAAGGCGGCCAGGACGTCGCACGCTTCGTGCTCAACACGACGCTCGGCTGGGGCGGGATTTTCGACGTCGCCACGGGTGCACGACTGCCGGTGCACGACGAGGATTCCGGCCAGACGCTCGGCCGCTGGGGCGTGCCGGCGGGACCGTACCTGATGTTGCCGTTCCTGGGTCCGGCCACCTTGCGCGACGCGCCGGCGCGCATCGCGGATGATTTCACGCAGCCGTTCCGCTGGTACGACGCCGGCAACGAACGCTGGTTTTCGCTCGCGCTCTACCTGACCG
>JAJTCR010000440.1 GCA_021325695.1 Steroidobacteraceae bacterium
AGCCGGGTGTCCAAGGCGACGGTCTACAACACGCTCAAGCTGTTCGTCGACCACGGCCTGGCCCGCCAGATCCACCTGGATCCGGATCGCTGCGTCTACGACTCGACCATGACGCCGCACCACCATTTCCAGAATGTCGAGACGGGGGAGATGCTGGACATCCGCCCGGAAGATCTCGAGCTCGCGAGGCTGCCGCCACTGCCGGCGGGCACCGAGATCGACAGCATCGACGTAGTGATCCGGGTGCGCTCGCGTCGCGACTGATTCCGGCTTCCATCATCCGGGCTGCGTGCCTATAATGCGCGGCCCTCCGAGCCGGAGTAGCTCAGCTGGTAGAGCAATCGCTTCGTAAGCGATGGGTCGGGGGTTCGAGTCCCTCCTCCGGCACCATCCTTCGTCGCGACGCTCGACAACCGCCCATGCCCGACGACATGCGCCTTGCCGGCGGGCCGCCCGAGCCGTTCGCGTTGCGCTGCCGTTATGCGTTGTCGCGGCTAGCGTTCGAACTGGTCTACCGCCTGCTCGGCCTGCGCCGCGGCGTGATCCGCCGCAACCTCGAACGCTCCTTCCCCACGATCGACGAAACGTCGCGGAAGGCGATCGCACGCGAATTCGTCGTGCGCCAGTCGCAGGTGTTCGCGGAGATCGATTTCGCGCGATGGCTTGCGGAAGGGGAGTTGCGGCAGCGCGTGAGGCTGATCGACCCGCAAGGCGTGCTGGCGCCCGCACCGGAGAGTACCCGCCGCCTCGACGTGTTCATCGGCGGACACCAATGCAATTTCGAATGGCTGCTGCTGCGGCTTTCGCTGGAACTCGGCGCCGGGATGGTCGCGCTCTACAAGCCAATGCGCGGCACGCGCGCAGAGCAGTATTTCCGCACGCGCCGGACCCGCTTCGGCGCCCAACTGCTGCCCGCTAAGACGGTCACGCGCGAATTGGGCACGGTCCGCAATGCACGCGCGCTGGGCATGATCGCCGACCAGGTGCCCCGCACCAGTCCGGAGCGTCACTGGACCACGTTCCTGCGCCAGCCGACCGCGTTTTTCAAGGGGCCGGAGCGTCTTGCGCGCGCGCTGCGGGGACGCATCGTCTATGTTTCGATGCGTCGGCTCGGACGGGGGCGCTACGAGATCGAACTCGAACCGCTGACGCAGGCCGGGGAACGGCTGCCGCAGGGGGAGGCCACGGAGCGCTATGCGCGCGTGCTGGAACGCGACATCGAGGCCGACCCCGCCGGCTGGTGGTGGTCGCACAAGCGGTGGAAACTGAAGCCGCCGGAAGCGGAAGTGGCCAGTGGCTAGTGTCCAGTGGCTGGTAAGAAACAAGAGGGCTAGCACTGCTGGCGTTCCTCTTCCACCAGCCACCAGCCACCAGCCACTAGCCACTAGCCACTAGTTTCCCCTCGAGGTGCTTCGCGAGCTGCGAGATCGTCGGGAAATCGAACAGCTCGGTGAGGTCCACCGCGTCCGGGTAGAGTGCGTCGATCTGCTCGTGCACCTGGAGCAGCGTCAGCGAGCTCGCGCCGACTTCGAACAGATTGTCGTCGATGTCCACGTGCTTGCCGGGCATCGCGTCGTCGACGATCGCTTTCAACTCGCGCTCGATGCGGCCCTTGGCGGCCCGGCCGTGGCCGTGCGTCTCGGCCCAGGCACGGTCGAACTCGGCGATTTCCCCGGCGAACTCGCCGTCCACGTACGCCTGCGCGAGTGCCGTACGCTGCAGCTTGCCACTCGTGGTCTTCGGTATTCGCTTGACCGGGACGACGCGGGCGACCTCGACGCCGGCGTGTTCGTTGACGAGGTGCATTGCGCGCGTCGCGAGCGGCAGGAAATCGGCGACGCTGCCCCGGTGCAGCACGAACAGCACCAGTTGGTCCGTTTCCCCGTCCCGGCCGCGCGCGCCCGTCGCGACGACCTTGCCGAGTTCGAGGCCCGCTTCCGTCTGCAGGAGCGCCTCGAGGTCGTGCGGGTAATAGTTCTGGCCGTTGACGAAGATGATTTCCTTGGAGCGGCCGGTCACGTACAGCTCGCCCTCGTGCGCGAGCGCAAGGTCGCCCGTGCGCAGCCATCCGTCGGTCGTGATCGCGGCGGCATTCGCTTCCGGGTTCCTGAAATACCCCTGCGTGACGTTGTCGCCCCGCATGAGCAGGTGACCGACGGCGCCCGCCGGGACCTCGACTCCGGCATCGTCGACGAGCTTGACGCTCGTGAACGGTATCGGCGTGCCCTCGCACATGAGCTTGAGAGCCGTCGGGTCCGCGGGCTCGACCAGCCGGGCCGGCGAGCCGACCGCGAGGGACCGGCGGTCGACCGTGATGTAGCGGTACAAGGCCCCGGGCTTCGGGAAACTGACCGCGAGCGAGGCCTCAGCCAGGCCGTATACGGGGTACATCGCGGTCCGGGGCAGGCGGTACGTCGCGAGTCGATCGAGGAATTCCTCGGCCAGCTCGACCGAAATCGGCTCGGCGCCGTTGAAGATCAGCCGCACGGAGGACAGGTCGTGGGCCTCGAGGGTCTTTTCTCCGAGCGCCCGCAGGCAGTGGCGATAACCGAAGTTCGGCGAGCAGGTGAGGGTCACCCGCTTCTCGGAGCACCACTTCAGCCAGAGCAGCGCGCGCCGGACGATCATCATCAGGTGGAAGCCGATCAGGCCCATGTCGTGCGTGAGCGGCATCCAGCTCAGCGATACGTCGTCTTCGCTGAAGCCCGCCGCTTGTCGCGCGCCCTCGGCGTTCGCGAGGATGTTGCGGTGAGTCAGCACGACACCCTTGGGTTCGCTGGTCGAGCCCGACGAGAACTGGATGAACGCGGTCTGGTCTGCGGTCAGCACGGCCGGGGTGCCGGGCTGTGCGATGTCGTCGAGCGAATCGATCAGGAACGTGCGCGACTTAAGTGCACTCCACGTTGCATGATCGTGCTGGGTCGCCGCGAACGCCGCGAGCCGGTCGCTCAACTTGCGGTCCGTGTAGAGCAGCGGCGTGCCCAACAGCTTCGCGATCCGCAGCAGCTTGTGCTTGTGTTCGTCGCTGATGCCGACCGCGACCGGTACCGGCACGATGCCGCCGCAGAGGCAGGCCCAGAAGGCGTCGATGAACTGCTCGTTGCTCGCGACGTGCAGGATCAGGAAATCGCCGGGCCGCGCGCCGGTGCGCTGCAGGTGGCGCAGGATGCCGAGGGCACGTCGGCGAAGGTTCGCAAGCGTGAGCCGCTTTTCCGCGCCTTCGCCCTCGAGGTAGACGATGGCGCCGTCGCCGCGCGCGCGATCGTCGAGCATCTCGGGCAGGGTCTGGTACTTGATCGTCGTCATGGGCTGTGCAGCGGTCGGCTGGCGCGACCCGGGGTCGGGCGGCGACAAGTCCGTTCGAGGTGGAAAAAGCCATTTTACTACATGCGACGCTTGCGCCCGGGCTGCCGGCGCCGTGTGCGGCAGGTCTGCTCGAGTCATTGCCGTATGCGCGGCGCCTGCAGCTCGAGGGTTCGGACGCAGCGGCGCGGACGGCCAGTCTCGCCGGAGTGGCGTTGGCACTCGTGGCGGCGCACCGCTTGACAGGCGTGCCTGCGCGCGTGGCGGACCTGCAGTTGCGCGACGGGCAGAAACCGCGGTTCGCCGCCGGCCCGTTCTTCAGCATTTCACACAGCAGCGACTGCGTGGCCTGTGTCACGTGCGTCGGCGTCGATGTCGGCCTCGACATCGAGA
>JAJTCR010000441.1 GCA_021325695.1 Steroidobacteraceae bacterium
CCCGCCACCCAGGCCGCACAGCACGCGGCGGCCGGTTAGACCACCCGCACGGACACCCCATGTCAACCGCCGCACACGAGATCGCCCGTCCGCTCAAGCTGCTGATCGTCGACGACTCCAACGTCATCCGACGTCGGATCGAGCGGTCGCAGCAGATCGACCGCCTCGAAGTGGTGGGTCTCGCGAGCAATGGGCTGGAAGCGATCGAGACGTTCCGCAACACCGACCCGGACGTCGTCACGATGGACATCACGATGCCGCAGATGGACGGGATCGAGTGCGTCGAACGGCTGGTCGCGATGAAGCCGCACGTGCTGATCCTCGTGATCTCGGCACTCGCGGACAAGGCCACCGCCGTCGAGGCCATGGAAAAGGGCGCGAACGGCTTCCTGAACAAGCCGTTCACGGACCGCCAGCTCAACGACGCGCTGCTGGAACTGATCGCCGGAGCCTGACACGAGATGCTCGAGGAACGGGACATTCGCGCGTTCGTCTACGGGGCGACCCGCTATTTCGAGGTGGCCGCGCAGCAGGCCGCCACGATCGGTTCGCCGTTCCTCGTCACGCAGGGCTCGCCCGAAGTGCATGACTTCACCGGCGTGATCGCCGTGTCGGGCCGTCGGAGCGGCGTCGTCTACTTCTCGGCGCCGCGCGGCATGCTGACGGTGCTGCTGATGAAGATGAACGAGAGCAACGTGTCGCAGGAAAATCTGTGCGACCTCGTGGGCGAAGTCGCCAACACGATCTCGGGCAACGTGCGCCGCGAGTTCGGCAAGGACTTCGCAATCTCGGCGCCGTCGGTCGTTGCTGGGAGCGCGGGCGCGATCGAACTGCCGGCCGGTTGCCGGCCCGTCGTGATCCCGATCAACTGGCGCAGCCACGCCGCCAAGCTGGTCGTCTGCCTGCAGTGAGCGACGGCCTGCGGGTCGTCGTCGCCAGCCGGCCATGAGGGGCAGTCCCTAGCGAGACGGGCGCTGGTCCACGCAGACCATTCATGGTCTGGCCCCAACTCGGCTAAACTGCGCGACCGGCAATCGCCCGGTCCCTCCCGTTTCCTCCATTCCGGGCGCACATGCTGTCCACGACCAACCTTTCGATCCAGTTCGAAGCCAAGCCGCTGTTCGAGCACGTCTCGGTCAAGTTCGGCGACGGCAATCGCTACGGCCTCATCGGCGCGAACGGCTGCGGCAAGTCGACGCTGATGAAGATCCTGGGCGGCGAACTCGAGCCGAGTTCCGGCGACGTGGTGCTGCAGGCCGGAATGCGCCTCGGCAAGCTGAGCCAGAACCAGTTCGGCTACGAGGACCAGCGCGTGCTCGACGTCGTCATGCAGGGACACGCGGAGATGTGGCAGGCGATCCACGAGCGCGACCGCATCTACGCGGACCCCGCGGCCACCGACGACGACTACATGCGCGCAGCCGAGCTCGAAGGCCGGATCGCCGAATACGACGGATACACGGCCGAGGCGCGTGCGGGCGCGATCCTGATCGATGCGGGCATCGACGAGTCGAAGCACGACCTGGCGATGCGGGAGATCCCACCCGGCCTCAAGTTGCGTGTGCTGCTCGCGCAGGCATTGTTCTCGCGACCCGACGTGCTGCTGCTCGACGAACCCACGAACAACCTCGACATCCATTCGATCGGCTGGCTCGAGAAGGTGATCAATGCCTACGACGCCACGATGATCATCATCAGCCATGACCGCCACTTCCTGAACCAGGTCTGCACGCACATCGCCGACCTCGATTACCAGCAGCTCAAGCTCTATCCCGGCAACTACGACGATTTCATGCTGGCGTCCGTCCAGGCCCGTCAGCGCGTCGAAGCCTCGAACGCGAAGGCGAAGGCCCAGATCTCCGATCTGCAGGAGTTCGTGCGACGTTTCTCGGCCAATGCTTCGAAGGCCCGCCAGGCCACCTCGCGCAAGCGCCAGCTCGAGAAGATCAAGCTCGAGGAGGTCCGTCCGTCCTCGCGCCAGAACCCCTACATCCGCTTCGAACAGGCGAAGAAGCTCTACCGCTCGGCGGTCACCGTCGAGGGGCTGTCGTTTCGCTACCCAGGCGCGGAGCGCGACGTCTTCACGGACCTCACATTCACGATCGAAGCGGAGCAGCGTGTCGCCATCATCGGGCCGAACGGCATCGGCAAGACCACGCTGATGCGCTGCCTGGCCGGCGAACTCACGCCCACGCACGGACGCGTCACCTGGGTGGAGAACGCGCAACCCGGGTACATGCCGCAGGACCCACAGGCCGAATTCGACACGAAGGTGGACTTGTTCAACTGGATGTCGACGTGGAGCGGCAAGGCGGACGACGAACAGATCGTGCGTGCGACCCTCGGCCGGCTGCTCTTTTCCGGCGACGAGACCAAGAAGTCCGTGAAGGTGCTGTCGGGCGGCGAAAAGGGCCGCATGATCTACGGCAAGCTGATGCTGACGCGCCCGAACGTGATGCTCATGGACGAGCCGACCAACCACATGGACATGGAGACGATCGAGTCGCTGCAGATCGGGCTCGAGAAGTACCCGGGCACCCTGATCTTCGTCTCGCACGACCGGGAGTTCGTGTCCGCGCTCGCCACGCGCATGATCGAGCTGCGACCCGACGGCACCGTCAC
>JAJTCR010000442.1 GCA_021325695.1 Steroidobacteraceae bacterium
TGTTCGTCGGGGCCGACGGCTACGTCTCGCCCTCCTACTATGCGAGCAAGGGCGAACATCACCGCGTCGTGCCGACGTACAACTATGCGGCCGTGCACGTGCACGGCCCACTGAGTTGCTCGCACGACGCGGCCGACAAGCGTCGCGCGGTGGAGATGCTGACGCGCCGGATGGAAGCCACGCGCGCGCAGCCCTGGGACGTCGCCGATGCGCCGGCTGAGTACGTCGCGAAGATGCTCGACGGGATCGTCGCGCTGTCGCTCGAGGTCCGCTCGATCGAAGCCAAGTTCAAGGCGAGCCAGAACAAGTCGGTCGCGGATCGGCGCGGCGTGATGCTCGGCCTGCGTGTCGCGGCGCGCGGCGTCAGCGAGTCGGAGGCGGCCGACCTGATCGAGGCGGGCCTCGCGGAGCGACCCGTGCGCTAGAAGTCGAAGAAGAACGCGAACACGAAGATGCCGAGCATCGTGAACGCGAGCGCGATCTTAGCGAGTGTGCCGAACAGCAAGCCCACCCACGTGCCCACGCCGGCGCTCGTGGCGCGCCGCCATTCGCCGTGCGAGAGCATTTCGCCCGCGACGGCGCCGATGAACGGCCCGACGATGAGTCCCGGAATGCCGGCGAACAAGCCGAGCAACGTGCCGAGCGCGGCGCCGACGAGGGCCTTGCGCGTGGCCCCGACGCGTTTCGCGCCCATGGCCGTCGCGGCGAAGTCGATCGCGAGCGACGCGAGCGCAAGCAGGCCCAGCAGCGACAGCGTGAGCCAACCGACGCGCTGGAAATCGTCGGCCCATGCCCCGACCACGAGGCCGGCGAACACGAGCGGGACACCCGGCAGCGCGGGCAGCACGGTGCCCGCGAGCCCCGCCACGATCAGCAGGGCGGCGACGAGCCACATCCAGGTGTTGGCGTCCATGGCGGCATGATGCCTGAGCGCGACGGCGCGTCACACTTCGGACCGTGCCGCCCCAGCCGACACGGACGTGTGGCGGCAGGTACCATCGCGCCTGCAGATGAGCCTTACCCTGCCGGACACTCCGATCCTCGACGTGCTGCCGGCGTTGCGCGCGGCGCTCGCATCGCATCGAAGCGCCGTGCTCGACGCGCCACCGGGCGCCGGCAAGAGCACGGTGGTGCCGCTCGCGCTGCTCGACGAACCCTGGCTCGAGGGCCGCGCGATCCTGGTGCTGCAGCCCCGGCGAATCGCGGCGCGCGCCGTCGCGCGGCGGCTCGCCGAGCTTGCCGGGTCCGCGCCGGGACGACTGGTCGGTTACCGGACGCGACTCGAGACGCGCGTGAGCGACGCGACCCGGATCGAGGTGGTCACCGAGGGCATCCTGACGCGGCTGCTGCAGGCAGACCCTGCACTCGAGCGCGTCGGCTGTGTCGTCTTCGACGAGTTCCACGAACGCAACGTACAGTCCGACCTCGGCCTGGCGTTGACGCTCGACGCGCAACGCCACCTGCGCGAGGACCTGCGGATCCTCGTGATGTCGGCGACGCTCTCCGGCGTGCCCGTGGCGGCCCTGCTCGGCGATGCCCCGACGGTGCGCTCGGAGGGCCGCACCTTCGCGGTCACGACGCACTACTCCGCGCCGCCACCTGCGTCCGTGAACCGCAGACCCGACGCCGTCGAGCAGCGCGCGGCACGGGTGGCCCTGCGAGCGCTCGACTCGGACCCGGGCGACCTGCTCGTGTTCCTGCCGGGCGCCGGCGAGATCCGCCGCGCCTGCGACGCGATCGTCGACGGGGCCCGCGATCCGAACCTCATGGTGCTGCCGCTCTACGGCGATCTCGAGGCCGCCGCGCAGGACGCCGCGCTGCGCCCGGCGCCTCACGGTCGGCGCAAGGTCGTCGTGGCGACCAACATTGCGGAGACGAGCCTGACGATCGAGGGCGTGCGCGTCGTGATCGACGCAGGTCTCGAGCGCCGCCAGCGCTTCGACCCCAACAGTGGCATGAGCCGACTCGAGACCGTCGCGATCTCGCGCGCGTCCGCCGACCAGCGTCGCGGTCGTGCGGGGCGCACGGCGACCGGTGTCTGTCATCGCCTCTGGTCGGAGTCCGTGCACGCGACTCGCGCCGCACAGTCGACGCCGGAAATCCTCGAGGCCGATCTCGCGCCCCTGGCGCTCGAGCTGGCGTGCTGGGGCATCGTCGACCCGTCGCGCCTCGCCTGGCTCGATGCCCCACCCGCGCCGAACTTCGCCCAGGCGCGCGAATTGCTGCAGCGTCTCGAGGCGATCGACGCCGCGGGGCAGGTGACCGCCGCGGGCCGGCGCATGGCCGCGCTCGGAACGCACCCGCGACTCGCGCACATGATCGACCGTGGCGTGGCGCTCGGACTCGGCGACCTCGCGTGCGAGCTCGCCGCGCTGCTGACCGAGCGTGATCCGTTGCGCACGCAGGGCGGCGGGCCGCGCGACCCGGACCTGCGTCACCGCATCGACGCACTGCACGGCGGGACCGCGCCGCCGGGCACCTCGATCGATGCACGCGCGTTGCAGCAGGTGCGTCGCACGGCCAACCTGCTCCGGCGTCGACTGCCGAAGTCGCCGGTGCGGTCGAGCATGCCGGAGCCTCCGCCCGAGCGGGACCTGGCGGCAGGCCTGCTGCTCGCGTTCG
>JAJTCR010000443.1 GCA_021325695.1 Steroidobacteraceae bacterium
GCCGGTGCTTCTCGACGAGGTGCTGGCCGGACTCGCGTTACGGGCCGCCGGGAGGTACTGCGACGCGACGTTCGGCCGCGGCGGGCACGCCGCCGCGATGCTCGCGCAGCTCGGTCCCACCGGTCGCGTCGTGGCGATCGACCGCGACCCCGAGGCCATCGCCGCGGGGCGCGAGCGTTTCGCAGGCGAGGCCCGGCTCACGTTGATACGGGGGTCGTTCGGCCGGCTCGCAGAGCTGGTCCGGGCGGCAGGGTGTGACGACGGGCTGCACGGCGTGCTGCTGGACCTCGGGGTCTCCTCGCCACAGCTCGACGAAGCCAGGCGGGGCTTCAGTTTCATGCAGGACGGTCCGCTCGACATGCGAATGGACAATGAGTCCGGCACCAGTGCGGCCCAGTGGCTCGCACGGGCCGGCGAGCGGGAGATCGCGGACGTGCTGTTCAGGCTCGGTGAGGAGAGGTTCTCGCGTCGTATCGCGCGCGCCATCGTGGCCGCGCGCGCCGAGACGCCGATCGCGACGACGCGCCAGCTCGCCGACCTCGTCGCCGCGGCCGTTCCCACGCGCGAACCGGGCAAGCACCCCGCGACGCGCACGTTCCAGGCCATCCGCATCCACGTGAACCGCGAGCTCGAGGAAGTCGAGTCGGCGCTGCCGCAGGCCGTCGAGCTGCTCGGCCCCGGCGGCCGACTCTGCGTCATCAGTTTCCACTCGCTCGAGGATCGGCTCGTCAAGCGCTTCATGCGTCGCGAGGCGCAGGGCGACCCCGTGTACGCCGGCCTGCCGAACGTACCGCCGCACGCGCGGCCGCGCCTGAAGCTGGTGGGCGGGGCCGTGATGCCGACCGAAGCAGAAACGCAGGCCAATCCGCGCGCCCGCAGCGCGGTGCTGCGCGTCGCCGAGAGGATCGCGGCATGACTCAGTCGCGCTGGCGGATCGTCGTCGCCGTGCTCTGGCTCGCCGTGCTCGGCTCCGCGCTCGGCGTGATCCACGGCAAGCAGCAGGCGCGCAACCGCTTCAACGAGCTGCAGAAGCTCACGACGCAGCGCGACGACCTCGACATCGAATGGGGGCAGCTGCAGCTCGAGCAGAGCACGTGGGGGACGCACGGCCGCGTCGAGCGCGTCGCGCACGAAGTACTCGGCATGGTCACGCCGGCGGCGTCCGACCTGCGCATCGTGCAGCCATGAAGCGGTCCTCGCTGCGCGACCACCATCACCAGGCCGGGCGCGACGCGGAGCCGGCCGTCGGCCCCTGGCGCACCTGGGCGGTCGGGGCGATGCTGACGCTCGGCGGCCTCGCGCTGATCGCGCGCGCGATCTACCTGCAGGTCATCCACGAGGAGTTCCTCGTCAAGCAGGGCGACGCGCGCATCCTGCGCGACGTCAAGCTCTCCGCGAATCGCGGCATGGTGCTCGATCGCAACGGCGAGCCGCTCGCGGTCAGCACGCCGGTCGACACCGTCTGGGCCGACCCGCGCGAGCTCTCGAACCACCCGCAGCATTACGCCCGGCTCGCCAAGGCGCTCGACCGCGACCCGCAGTGGCTCGCACGCCGCGTCACCAGCAGCCTCGATCGCGAGTTCGTCTACCTCGTGCGGCACATGCGTCCGCAGGACGCCGCCAAGGTCAAGGCACTCGGCATCCCGGGCGTCGACACCTTGCGCGAGTACCGGCGCTACTACCCGGCCGCCGAGGTCACGGGTCACCTGCTCGGCTTCACCAACGTCGACGACGTGGGGCAGGAAGGCGTCGAGCTCGCGTTCGACCAGTGGCTGGGCGGCGACGCCGGGAGCATGCGCGTCATGCGCGACCGCGACGGGCGCACGATCGAGATCATCGAGCGCACCAAGGCGCCGCTGCCGGGCCAGGACCTGCGCACCAGCATCGACCTGCGCGTGCAGTACCTCGCCTACCGCGCGCTCAAGCAGGCCGTGCAGGAGAACGACGCGCGCGGCGGCTCGATCGTGGTGCTCGACGTCGAGACGGGCGAAGTGCTCGCGATGGTGAACCAGCCGGCGTTCAACCCGAACGACCGTGAGCAGTACCTCGCCTCGCGCTATCGCAACCGCGCGACCAACGACTTCTTCGAGCCCGGCTCGAGCATCAAGCCGTTCATCGTCGCCGCCGGCATGAAGACCGGCCGGTTCCACGCCGACACGCTGGTCGAGACCGGGCCCGGCTCGCTGCGGGTCGGCATCAAGACCGTGCGCGACAAGCACAACCTCGGCACGATCGACGTGCGTACCGTGCTCGCCAAGTCGAGCAACGTCGGTGTCGTGAAGATCGCTCTGACGCTGAAGCCGCAGGAGATGTGGACGGCGCTGCACGACCTCGGCTTCGGCGCGGTCACCGGTTCGGGCTTTCCCGGCGAGTCGGCCGGCATCCTGACCGGCCACGAGCACTGGCGATCGATCGGCCAGGCCACGATGTCGTACGGCTACGGGCTCTCGGTGACGCCGTTGCAACTGGCCCAGGCGTACGCCGTGCTCGGCGCCGGCGGCATCCGTCGCCCCGTGAGCCTGCGTCGCGTCGACACGCCGCCCGAGGGCGAGCGTGTGCTCGAGGCGCCGGTCGCGACCGAGGTCGTGCGCATGCTCGAATCGGTCGTGAGC
>JAJTCR010000444.1 GCA_021325695.1 Steroidobacteraceae bacterium
AGGATCGCCGCCAATATCTCGCGCGCGGAATCGAGCCGCGGCGTCACGAGCCCGGCAGCCAAGCGGTCGTGCAGGTCGCGAAATCTTTCGTCGATCGTCGCGTCCAGCGACCGGCTGGCGGCGAACCATCCCTTCGTGCCGACCTCGTCAAACCAGAAGGAGAGGACCGCCGCGACCCAGTCCTGCGTGGTTGTGGAGTTGCGCATCATCCGTCACTCCGGCAGGCCGGCCATCCGCAGCACCACCAGTACCGCTGCCGCCGACTCCAGTTGACGGGAGATCAGCCGGTCGAATTCCTGGCCGGGCGTGATGGCGGGAACCCACCACACGCTACAGCCGTGCGCCTGCAGCGTTGCGACGAGCGGCGCGACCCTGGCCTTGTCCGTCCGGGCGTACGAGACGAACACGTCGGCCATGCTCGACATCCTGCTCCCGCGCGCATGCGCGCCGGTCTGAGCTTAGCCGACGGCGCGGGTGTCACGGCGATGTAAGGTTGCCGGGTCGAGAACGGTCTGCTGATCGACATTGGCGCATTCCCACGCCATTGCCTGTGAACAGTTCAATCACGTCGAGGTCCATACTGCATGCGCCGCCGTCACGACCCCGCCCGACCGTTGCCGTCCGAAATCACGCCTTCCGAGCGCTACTACAACCGGCGGGAAATCATGGCCAGTCTGGCAGCCCTGGGCGCCGTGGGCATGGGCCCCGCCAGCGCCGGAGCCGCATCGGCCCGGTTGAAATTCGCCAGAAATCCGCAGTTGAGCTTGAATGAGGCCCCCAATTCTCTAGAAGATATAACGACTTACAACAACTTTTACGAATTCGGCACAGAAAAGGACGATCCAGCCAAGCGATCGCAGAAATTCCGGGCGCGACCGTGGACCGTAAAGATCTCAGGCGAGGCGGCGCGGACGGGCACGTACGAACTCGACGACCTGTTGCGACCCCACGCGCTCGAGGAACGCATCTACCGGCTGCGCTGCGTGGAAGCCTGGTCGATGGTCGTCCCGTGGGTCGGTTTTCCGCTCGGCGACCTGCTCAAGCGCTTCGAACCGAACTCGCGCGCCAAGTACGTCGCCTTCAAGACGGTGCTGCGACCTTCGGAGATGCCGGGGCAGCGCTTCCCCGTGCTCGACTGGCCGTACGTCGAAGGCCTGCGCATCGACGAGGCCATGCATCCGCTGACTCTCGTGGCGGTCGGGCTCTATGGCCAGACGCTGCCCAACCAGAACGGCGCGCCACTGCGTCTGGTGGTGCCCTGGAAATACGGTTTCAAGGGCATCAAGTCGATCGTCGAGATCCGGTTCACCGAGAAGCAGCCCCCGACCAGCTGGAACCTCTCCGCACCGCACGAGTACGGCTTTTACGCCAACGTGAATCCGAGCGTCGATCACCCGCGCTGGAGCCAGGCGTCGGAACGACGCATCGGCGCGGCACTGTTCGCGCCGAGGCGCAACACGCTGCCTTTCAACGGCTATGCCGAGCAGGTCGCCGCGCTCTATCGCGGCCTGGACCTGCGCAAGCATTACTGAACGATGGCCGCGCCAGTGACCGCCACACGTCGCGCGACGTCCCGCTTCCGCGCCGACAAACCGCTCACGTTCCTGCTCTGCACGCTGCCGCTCGCGTGGCTCACGGCACGGGCGTTCGCGGTGGCCGGTCTTTCGCTGGGACCCAACCCGGTCGAGGCGCTGATCCACGGGCTCGGCTCATGGGGCCTGCGCCTGCTGCTGATCACGCTGTGCGTTCGACCGCTCGCGGTGCTGCTGCGCCAACCGCGACTGATGCGGTTGCGCCGGATGCTGGGCCTGTTCGCGTTCACCTATCTCGTGCTGCATTTCCTGTCGTGGTTCGTGATCGACCGCGCGCTCGACCTCGCGGGCATCCTGCCCGACATCGCGAAGCGCCCGTACATCACCGTCGGCTTCACCGCCCTGCTGCTGCTGGTGCCGCTCGCGGTCACGTCGACCGACCGCTGGATGCGGCGTCTCGGCCGCCGCTGGCACACGCTGCACCGGTTGGTCTATCCGGCGGCGTTGCTCGGGTGCCTGCATTTCCTCTGGCTCGTCAAGGCGGACTGGCGCGAGCCGGCGCTCTATCTCGTGCTGTTCACCGTGTTGATGGGCTGGCGCTGGCGCCAGCGCCCCCGCCGGCGAGCCGGGATCGCGCCAGCGCTCAGCCCGCGCGGCGCCTGAGCGCGGCGTGCGCCAGCACGCTGCCGAGGACGATCGCGAGACCGAGGTAGAACTGCACGCCGAGTTCGCGCTGCTCGCCGAGCAACAGCATCGCGAGGAACACTGCGTACACCGGCTCGAGGCTCACCGCGAGCTGGGCGCTGAACGCGCTCAGCTGGCGCAGCGCCACCAGCGACAGCGCGAACGGAAACAGCGTGCAGGCGAGCGCGAGCAACAACAGCAGGACCGTGTCGCGCGCGTCCGGCAGCGGCAGGTTCGTGGCCTCTCCACCGACCACGACGGCGAGCAGCGTCAGGAACGCCGTGCCGGCCGCGAGTTCCAGCCCGGTGACGGCGAGCGGGTCGCCGCGTTCGACGTAGCGCTTGTTGAGTGCGCCGAAGATCGCGACCAGCAGCGCCGAGAGGATGCCGACGGCG
>JAJTCR010000445.1 GCA_021325695.1 Steroidobacteraceae bacterium
GGCGCCGCCGCCGTGAGCTGGAATCGGCGATCACCGCCCGGCGCGACGAGTTGTGTCACGCCGACGCCGTAGCTCGAGTAATAGGCCTTCTGCAGCAGGTTGCCATTGGCCGAGACCCCGATCACGCCGGGCACTTCGACCGGGATCACGGAGCAGGCGTTGGTCACCTCGCGTTCCTGGGCGGAGCCGGGCGGAAAGTCCGGGCTGATCGTGTCGATGTTCGTCTTCGACAGGTCGTGGTTCGTGTTGCCGAGCGACGCGACGACGACCACGCCCTTTGAAATGGCATAGCTGATCGCCCGACGTACTGCCTTCCAGATGGCGCGCTGGTCCGGATCGTTGCGGCAGTTGAACAGCCACGGGTCGACGAAGTAGCTGTTGTTGGTCACGTTGAGACGACGGTCGCCGGCCCAGACGAAGCCGCAGATCGCGGCTTCGGGGAAGATGTAGCCGCTCGCGTTGCTGACCTTCACGGCGGCGAGCCGGACGTTCGGCGCGACGCCGACGATGCCGATGCCGTTCGCGGCGGCAGCGATGGTGCCCGCCGTGTGCGTGCCATGGCCGTTGTCGTCGTCCCACGCCGCAGGATTCGTGTCGGGCGCGCCGGAGATGCACGACACGCTGTGGGTGAAATCGACGTTCGGTGCGAGGTCCGGGTGCGTGAAGTCGATGCCCGAGTCGAGGTCGCCGACGACGATCGACGGACTGCCGCCGCTCACGGCATGCGCCGCGGGCACTCCGATCTGCACCATGTCCCATTGCAGTGCGGACAAAGGCTCGGTGCCCCACGCCACGGGTGTGCTCGCCGTGGCTGCGTCGTCTGTCGATTCGAGCGCTCCGTCGACGCGCGACGCGAAACGCGATGTCGCGGAGACGCCTTCGATGGTTCTGTCGAGCATCCGCAGCGTGCCCGCAAACGCGGCGTTCTCGGAACGCGCCAGCACGACGCCGATCTGCGGATACGCATGAACGACGGCCCCACCGGCCTTCTGGATGGTCCTGACGGCGGTGTTCGGGACCGCCGAGCCGCCGTAGAGCACGATGTAGTTCTCGGCGTGCGACCCCGCGGAAACGAGCCCCAGCGCTGCCAATGACAAGCAGACAATTGCAGGTCTCATGTCGTCCACCTTGGATGCCGTCGACACAGCGGGAACAGCGGGCCGTCTCCTGCGCACGGCCTGATGCGCGCCGGACGTCGGCGAGTTGAGTTGAGTAGGTTTCTCCCCTGGTGCATGCCGCGACGGTCCGCTGCGTGCATTCATCAGATGACCCGGCGGACCTCGTGCAGGATCGGTCGCTCATTGCGTCATGCGCCGCCAATCTGCGCCGCCCGGTCGGTACTGGCAAGTCCTCGAGGCGCGGCGCGCGCCGATCGGCCCCGACGAGGCTAATATGCAAGCCGGGACAGGGAGAGGACCGCCGATGGGGACCGCCGGGGATGACGGCGTCGAACGAGCGAAACCTTGCATCGCCGGCGGGTCGCCCGGCGGCGCGTCAGTCGGTCCTGGCCGCGACGAAAAACGCGCGTGACTCCGCGACGACGTCGCTTGTCCCGAACCGCGCTGCGACGGCAGCCGTGGCGGCCTCCGTCGCACGGATCACGTCACCGCCTTCCCGCGCCTCGATCTCGTGGCGCAGCGGCGTGCCCTGGCAAATGGCCACAGCCGGGTCGCGCGGCGACCGCGCGGTCGTCGGCAACGCGACGGGCTCGATCGTTGGCTCCCGCTCGAAGCCGCCGCGCCGCAGGTCGAGGCGGATGAGTGCCTCGTCGAAATACCCGTGCGGCACGCGCGCCATGAAGCCCGGCGGATCACGGTCGTAGAGCGACGTCACGGCGCCCTGCACCGCATCGGCGAATCCGTTGCGCTCGATCCGGTCCCAGACGTTGAACACGAGGCGCCCGCCAGGATGCAGCACCCGCTTCGCCTCCGCCCACGCCTGGCCCTTGTCCGGGAAGAACATCGCGCCGAACTGGCAGACGACGAGGTCGAACGACTGGTCCGCGAACGGCAGTGCGAGCGCATCGGCCGTGCGCCACTCGACGGGCCGGCGGGTGCCGGTCGCGATGCCCTGCTCCAGCATCTGCGGGTTGAGGTCGGTCGCCACGATGCTCACCGTCTCGTCCAGCAGCTGCGCCAGTCGTCGCGTCAGCACGCCCGTCCCAGCCGCGAGTTCGAGCACGCGTCGTGCGCCCAAGGGCGCCACGCGGTCAGCGAGGTCGCGAGCGTACGGCTCGAACAACAGCGGCACCATGTAACGCTCGTAGACCTCCGGAATGGCGCCGGCGAAGGCCTTGTCGTCTGCGGAGATGTCCATCGCATCGTCCGTGAAGGCGGAGCGCAGGAGTATACGGCCGGGGCGTGCCTCACCCGAGCGAGTGCGCGAGCTCTCCCAGCACGCTGGCAGAAGTGACTGATCCGGCGCGTCGTCTGCGGTCCACCAGCCGCAGGATCAGCGGCGTCAGGATCAGCTGCATCGCGAGGCCCATCTTGCCGCCGGGCGCGACGATGCTGTTGGGCCGCGTCATCCACGAGCCGTCGAGCATGGACAGCAGGTACGGAAAGTCGATGCCCTTCGGGTTGGCGAACCGGATGATCACCATCGACTC
>JAJTCR010000446.1 GCA_021325695.1 Steroidobacteraceae bacterium
CGCGAGTAGGGTTTGGAGCCACGGTTGATCGCGGGAGGCCAGCTCGCACCATGAAGCGCGACCCGAGAGTGACCGTCTACATCCAGGCGCGTGCGCCGTTTGCACGGCCGATCCTCCGGCGCCTGCGTGCCGTGATCCACGAAGCCCACTCCGCGGTGGAGGAGAGCATTCGCTGGGGCATGCCCACGTTCCTGTACCGCGACAGGATCGTCTGCGGCCTGGGCGCCTTCAAGGCCCACTGCGCACTCTGGTTCAAGGACGGCAAGGCCGTCGTCGGCCGCAAACCCGAGGGCGGCATGGGACACTTCGGTCGCATCACGAGCCTGGACGACCTGCCCGCGGCAGCGACGATCCAGGGTTACGTCCGCAAGGCGATCGAGTTCGTCGACCGGCAGCAGGACGGGACGCCTGCAGGCGATCGTCCGCGGCGACGGCCAATCGCCCGGCAACGTCGCACAGGAGGTCCACGATCATGACGTTTCGACGTGCGGGTCTTCACGCCTTGGTGATCGCGCTGATCGCCTCGACGCCTTCCCACGCGGCGGATACGGTCGCGGCGGGGCCGTGCGCATCGACGGAGCATCGACAGTTCGATTTCTGGTTGGGCGACTGGCAGGTGACGCGGCGCGACGGCGTGCTCGCGGGCGTCAACCGCATCGCGCTCGAGTACGGCGGCTGCGTGATCCATGAACGCTATGCCACTGGCAAGGGCTACAGCGGCGAGAGCCTCAACGTGTACGACGCCACGCGCAAGGTCTGGCACCAGACCTGGGTCGACAGCAACGGGCTGCTGCTGACGCTCGAAGGCGGCTGGGACGGCAAGGCCATGGTCATGGAAGGCGAATCCGTGCAGCCCGGCGGGACACGGTCGCGGCAGCGCATCACCTGGACGCCGAATGCCGACGGCAGCGTGCGCCAGCTGTGGGAAGCGGCGAACGCGAAGGGCGAGTGGACGACCGTGTTCGACGGGCGTTACGCGAAGAAATGAACGGCGCGCTCGTGCGGCGCGCATCAGAAACGGCTTTCGCTCGTGCCTTACCAGTCCCTCGCCGACGCCGTCCTCGTCCTGCACTTCGGCATCGTCGTGTTCATCGTCGTGGGGCTCGTGTTCGTGCTCGTCGGCAACCTGCGAGGCTGGGGCTGGGTCAATGCCTGGTGGTTCCGGCTTGCGCACGTCGCGGCCATCGCCATCGTCGTCGCGCAGGCCTGGTTGGGCCGCATCTGCCCGCTCACGACGCTCGAGTCCTGGCTGCGGGCCCAGGCAGGGTCGCCCATGTACTCGGGCTCATTCGTGCAGCACTGGCTGACACGAATCCTGTTTTACGACGCGCCGCCCTGGTCGTTCACGGTCGCTTACACGCTGTTCGGCCTGTTCGTGGCTGCGGCCTGGTGGTGCTTTCCCCCACGCTCCCGCAGGCGTTGAATTCGCGGCGTGGCCGCACAAGCGGCCACCCGTGCATGGCCAGCGGCGGCGAGCGCGGCTGCAGTGACGCCCGAACGCCGCGTGCTGTTATGTTCGCGACGCGCACGTGATCAAGGAGACGGACATGACCCGCCTATCGACGGCCCGGACAGGCAATGGCGCCCTCGTCAATGGCGGCCGGCCCTCGCGGCTCGCTCGACTGTTCGTCGTCGCCTGGCTCGTCGTGATGTGGCCGGTGACGGGATCGGCTGCGGACGAGGGCAATACGGCTCAGCAGGCAGTCTTCGCCGCCGAGCGAGCGTTCGCGAAGAGCATGGCCGACCGCGACCTCGAGCGCTTCGCCAGCTTCGTCGCGGATGACGCGATCTTCTTCGGGGCCAAGGACACGCAACGCGGCAAGGCCGAGGTCGTCGGCGCGTGGTCGGCGTTCTTCGAAGGAGCGTCGGCACCGTTCTCGTGGGAGCCGGACCAGGTCGAGGTCCTGTCGTCGGGGGAGCTGGCCTTGAGCACCGGGCTGGTGCGCGACCCGGCCGGGAAGGTGGTCGCCCGGTTCAACTCGATCTGGCGGCTCGAGGCGCCGGGCACGTGGCGTGTGATTTTCGACAAGGGCAGTCCGCCCGCGCCGAGCGACCTGCAATAGGGCAGGTCACGGTTCGGGCACGCGCGCCGGCCGAGGTGGCGGTGGCTTGCGAATATCACTCGCTCGGCATCGCGTCGTACCCGACCATGGCGGAGCAGACACTTTCGGTGGGCGCGTTCGCCGTGGACCTCGTGTTGCAGCCGTCGTCGCGCGAGCGGAAATGATCCCTCTCCTGACCGCGCAGGCGAGCGGCTGGTTGCTCGTCATCACCGCGCCGGTCTATGTTGCCGGTGTCGTCTGGAGGCGGCTCAACTGACGGACGACGACCTCACGACGGGGAAGCCCTCAAGGGCAGGCGGGACGATGCTTACCCAGTACTACACCGCGACGAGCCTCGACGGGTTCATCGCCACCGAGGACCATTCGCTCGAATGGCTGTTCCAGCTCGGGGACATCAACGACACCGGTTACCCGGAATTCATCGCGCAGGTGGGCGCGCTCGCGATGGGTTCCTCGACCTACGCGTGGATGTTGCGGCACGTCGTGAAGCCCGGCGAAGATTCCGGCGGCGCGCCCTGGCCTTACGAGCAGCCGGCGTGGGTGT
>JAJTCR010000447.1 GCA_021325695.1 Steroidobacteraceae bacterium
CGCATCCGGATTCTGCGCATCTGCGCCGAGCCCATAGACGGTCTCGGTCGGGAACACCACGACCTCGCCTTCGCGCAAGGCCTCGACGGCCTGGTCGATCTCGTCCTGCGGAAGCCGCGCGGTCACCATAGGGCGCGAATCATACGCAAACGTCGCAGTCCGCGCAGTTAGGAACCTCTGATCCGGAGAGGTCCCTCGAGGTTCAGGAAATCGAACGACGTTCCCAGCCCGTCGGCGTGCGGCGCAGTTCGTACGTGGGCCAGTAGTTCTGGTCGAGCTTCAGTGTCGTCACGCCGGTCGTGCCGTTCCAGGTCACCGTCTTGAGACGCACCGACGAGCGGTCCGGCCTCCCCTGGACGGCCGCGATGAACGCGTCGAGGTCCGGCGTGGGCTTGCCGTCCACCTCGATGATGCGCCGGCCCGCGTACAACCCGTGCCGGGTGGCCGGCGATCCGTACGAAAAATACGCGACGAACACGCCCTCGGGCGGGATCGCGCGCTGCATCGCCATCGCACGATGCGGCGCATGGATCACCGCGCCCGACCAGAGCAGCATCCGGTCGATGTCCTCGCCGAGCAGCGGCGCCGTGTCGACTTCGAGCGACTGCTCTGCACCGTCACGGAGCACGGTGAGGCGCACACGCGGCGCCTGCGTCGCCCGCTCGACCTCGCGAAACCGGTTCAGCGTCTCGCCGTTCACGGCGAGCAGCAGGTCGCCTTCCTTGAGCACGCCAGCCGCGGCCGAGCCGGCGGCCACTCGCGCCACCGCGAGCACCTGCCGATGTTCCGGGTTGCGCGACTCGAACTTCGGCACCCACTCGGCGGGCAGGCCCAGTTCGCGCGCAGACGAGATCGGGATCGCCTCGAACTCGGTCTCGAGCGAAAACAACGGGCTGCCCGAGCGTGCCGCCTCGACGGCCTCCAGCACGATCGACGCCGGCATGCCGCGGCCCACCTGGGCGCTGTCGCGCGCCCCTTCGGTCGCGAACGTCGACCAGAGCGCGCGGACCCGGCCGTCGCGACCCACGATCGCGCCGTCGAAATCGGCCGGCGAGTTCACCAGCGTCGCGACCTCGAGGTTCGCGTCGCGGAACTGCAGCGTCCGCGACAGCGGGAACGTCACGTCGTCGATCTGCGCGACGGAGGTCGCGAGCGAGCGCAGCCGCGAGTCGGCGCTCAGGCCCACGACCGTCACGGGCTCGCCCGCAGTGAGATCGGACGCGTCGAACCGCGCGGCGCGCAACGGCGAACCGTCGAGCAGCGCCGGATCGAACGAGACAATCGCCAGGTTGTGCAGCGGGTGCACGTACTCGACGCGCCCCGGCACTTCGACCGAGCCGCCGAACGTGAGCTGGACGTCGCCCGGCGCCACCGGCACCGTGTTGCGATCGACCACCACGAGACCGCGCTCGGCATCGACGATCACGCCGGTGCCGTGGTAGTTGCGCTCGGTGATGCCGGCGACCGAGAACGGCATGTCGAACGAGACCAGCACGAGGGAGTTCGCGATGCCGTTCGCGAGCTTGTCGCTCCCCGCCGCGAACGAGGTCCGCGCGGGCTCCTGCTTCGCCGCCGGCGTTCCCGGGCCGGCCTTGGGGTCGCAAGGCCAGAGTCCTGACTGGTCGTCGCGCCGGCAGAGCTGCGCCGGGAACCAGGTGCGGTCCATGCGCATCACGCGCGTCTCCGAGCCCTTCGGGTCGTCGAGCGTCGAGTAGCGCAACGTGACGCGCTCGCCGTGTGGGAGCGCGGCGACCACCTGCACGAAGTCGTCGAGCGTCGCGATCGGCTTGCCGCCCGCGCTCGTGATCACCGCGCCGCGCGGCACCCCCGCGGCGTTGAGGACGTAGCCGGGATTGGCGGCAAACACGCCGCGCACGGGCGCGTTGAAGTGCCGCGCCATCTGGTACGAAAGCGCGTGGACGACGGAATCGCCGAACTCGAAGTATTCGGCCGGCGTGATCGCGTGCAGGTCGCCGACGGGCAGCGTCTGCGCGAGGCGCTCGCCCCCCCGCTCGACCGTGATGTCGACCGTGCGCCCGACCGCGGCATCGAGGATCTCCTCGAGCGGCTCGAACGTCGTCAACAGCCGTCCGTTGACGTGCGTGAGGATGTCGCCCGGCTGCAGCTTGCCTTCGGTCGTCGAGCCCGGCAGCACCTCGTCGACGATGAGCATGCCGGTGAGCTCCGGGTGTGCGCGACGCGACGCGCCCTCGGTCTCCGGTTGCAGACCGAGCCGCACGAGCTCGTCGTAAGGCGTGTAGGCGAAAACGGTCTGCAGCGTGCCGCGCGGGACCGGCTGTCCCTTCTGGATCAACTGCAGCGCGCGCTGCACGCGTCCGAGCGGCAGGTAGAAGCTCGATTGCGCGCCGTTGCTGCCGCCCGCGTTCAGTGCCACGACGCGGCCGCGGATGTCGATGACCGGCGAGCCCGACGACCCGCCCGAGGTGCCGGAGGCCGCCTGGATGTAGAACGTGTTGAAGTCGTTGTACTTGCCGACGCCGTACTCGGGCGCCTCGCGGTCGAGGCGCGCAAGCGTGCCGGCGAGGATCGAGAGCTGCTCACCCGCGTCGTTGCCGACGACGCGGATCTCGGTACCAATCTT
>JAJTCR010000031.1 GCA_021325695.1 Steroidobacteraceae bacterium
ATCGGCTTCCGCGAACTCCTCATCATCCTACTGATCGCGCTGGTGCTGTTCGGGGCCAAGAAGCTCAAGAGCGTCGGGTCCGACCTTGGAGCCGCGGTCAAGGGCTTCAAGAAGGCCATGAGCGACGGCGAAGACGAGCAGAACAAGCAGCTGTCCGACCTCTCGAACGGCAGCCCCCGCGACGCGGATTTCAACGAGCGAGCTTCGACCAGCGCCAAGACGGACGGCAAGCCCGGCTGAACGGGCGACGACGGCGATGTTCGAGGTCGGCTTCACCGAGATCGTCCTGATCTTCGGCATCGCCCTGCTCGTGCTCGGGCCGGCGCGCCTGCCGAAGCTCGCCGCAGACCTCGGGCGCTGGGCGGGCCGGGCGCGCGCCATGGCCCGGCAGCTGCGCACGCAACTCGAACAGGAAGTCCAGTTCGACCCGCTCGCGACAACCACTTCGAATCGACCGGCCACGGGCCATGGCACGATTCACCCGACGCCCCCTGCACCTGAAACGGCGCTCCCCGCGGACGACCGCGCTCATACCGCTTCGCCGCCGCCGGCCGACATCACGGGCATGAGCCCGACGACCCGGGACGCGCCGTTGACGGCGGCCGCGGAGCACGCGTCGTCGTCGTACGCGGACACGGCCCCCACACCGACCACGACGGTCCCTGATGAGCCAAAGCCCGGGTAACGGGGAGCCGCTGGCTGAAGGCACGCTGATCTCGCATCTGCTCGAGCTGCGCGACCGGTTGCTGCGAGCGGTGATCGCCATCGCGGTCTGCTTCGTGCCGCTCGCATTCTTCCAGAACGAGTTGTTCACGCTGGTCGCGCAGCCGCTGATCGAGAAGCTGCCCGCAGGCACCTCGCTGATCGCGACC
This sequence comes from Steroidobacteraceae bacterium, assembly GCA_021325695.1. Classification (GTDB taxonomy): domain Bacteria; phylum Pseudomonadota; class Gammaproteobacteria; order Steroidobacterales; family Steroidobacteraceae; genus RPQJ01. Next base: position 873 of record JAJTCR010000031.1, read on the forward strand.
AGCGTGGTGTCGCCGTTCATGGCGCCGCTCAAGCTGTCGATCATCGTCGCCGTGTTCATCGCGATGCCGTACGTGCTGTTCCAGGTGTGGGCCTTCGTCGCGCCGGGCCTGTACAAGCACGAGCGGCGCTTCGCGGCACCGCTGGTGGTCTCGAGCATCCTGCTGTTCTACGCCGGCGTCGCATTCGCGTACTACGTCGTCTTCCCGCTGATGTTCCAGTTCCTCGCCTCGACCACGCCGATGGGCGTGAAGATGATGACCGACATTGCGAACTACCTCGACTTCGTGCTGCTGCTGTTCTTCGCATTCGGCATCGCGTTCGAGATGCCAGTGGCGGTCGTGCTGCTTGCGACGACCGGCCTCGTCAAGGTCGAGTCGCTCAAGCGCAATCGCGGTTACGTCGTGCTCGGCATCTTCATCGTCGCGGCCTTCCTGACCCCGCCCGACGCGATCTCGCAGAGCTTCATGGCCGTGCCGATGTACCTGCTCTACGAACTCGGCATCGTGTTCGCGGGCTTTGCCCAGCGACGGCGCGCGCCCGAGCCGGCGGAAAACGCCTGATCGCGCCGATCGCGGCGCTCTTGCGGTCGAACGATAGAAGGAAACGCATGCTGGGGGGACATCCGCGCGCGCTGTCGACGCTCTTTTTCACCGAGATGTGGGAACGCTTCACGTTCTACGGGATGCGCGCCCTGCTCGTGCTGTTCCTCGTCGATGCGATCGACAGCGGCGGCTACGGTCTCGACGACAAGACGGCGACGGCCATCTACGGGCTCTACACCGCGGCCGTGTTCATGGCGGCGCTGCCCGGAGGCTGGGTCGCCGACCGGCTGATCGGCGCGCAGCGTGCGGTGATGGTCGGCGGCACGCTCATGACGCTCGGCAACCTGATGTTGACGATCCCGGGGCCGAAGGAACTGTTCTTCGGCGGCCTCGTCGTGATCATCCTCGGCGTCGGGTTGTTGAAGCCCAACGTGTCGACGCTCGTGGCCGACCTCTATCCGGAAGGCGGCGGCCGCCGCGACGCGGGCTTCACCATCTTCTACATGGGGATCAACCTCGGCGCGTTCATCGGACCGTTGATCGCGGGCTGGCTCGCGCAGCGCTACGGCTGGCGCGTCGGGTTCCTCGCTGCTGCGATCGGCCTGCCGTTCGGGCTGCTGCAGTTCTGGCTGTCGCGCCACCTGTTCAACGGCGCGGGCGCCCAGCCGAACCGCAACGACGGTGGCGCGGGACTGGCGGGCGACTGGAAGCGTTTCTCCATTGCACTCGTCGTGTTCGCACTGGTCGCGGCGCTGCTCTTCTCGGGCGTCGTGCACCTTGACCCGGCGCGGCTCGCGAGGGGTGCGGCGTACGTGCTGGTCGGCATGGGCTTCCTGTATTTCCTGTACCTGTTCGTCGGCGCCGGTCTCGACCCCGTCGAGCGACGTCGCATGATCGTCGTGCTCGTGATGTTCCTCGCGGTCGCGTCGTTCTGGTCCGGCTACGAGCAGGCGGGCTCGTCGCTCAACCTCTTCGCGAAGCGCCACATCGACCGCATGGTCGGCGGCTTCGAGATCCCGGCGGGCTGGTTCCAGTCCGTGCAGCCCGCGTTCGTGATCGTGTTCGCGCCGCTCTTTTCCGTGCTGTGGGTGCGGCTCGCGCAGCGCAACCTCGATCCGGCCGCGCCGCTCAAGTTCGCGTTCGGCCTGCTGCTGATGGGTCTCGGGTTCCTGTTCATGGTCGTCGCGGCGAACATGGTGGTGGGCGGTGCGAACGCGCCCGCTTACCTGCTCGTGCTCACGTACCTGCTCACGGTGTTCGGCGAGTTGTGCGTGAGCCCGGTCGGGCTGTCCACGGTGACCAAGCTCGCGCCCGCACGGCTGGTCGGGCAGATGATGGGCGTGTGGTTCCTCGGCAGCTCGCTCGGCAAGCTCATGGCCGGACTCATCGCAGGCACCTTCGATCCCAATGACCTCGCCGCGATGCCCGGCCGCTACCTCGACATCGTGTTTTACGCCTGCGGTATCGGTGCGGTGCTGCTGCTGCTCAGCCCCCGCATCACCAGGCTGATGGGCGGCGTCAGATGAGACGTGAGCCCTGCGGGCGGGTCGAGTTCGTGATGAAGGCCAGTGCCGTCTACAAGCAATGAGCATCACGCGGGCCGGGCTCCACCACCTGTCGCTGGGCACCACCGACCTCGGCCGGTCCGTACGGTTCTACGACGCGGCACTCGCACCGCTCGGGCTGGTGCGCGTGTGGTCGGACATTCGGCCCGGCGAACCCGGACAGGCCGTGGGGTACGGCCGTCCAGGCGGCCCCGACGTGCTGGCGCTGAAGCAGCGTTCCGGCGTGGCGGTCGACAGCGGCGCGGGTTTTCACCTCGCCTTCGCGGCGCCGTCACGCGCCGCCGTGGACCGGTTCCACGCGGAGTCGATTGCGCACGGCGGGCGCTCGAACGGATCGCCGGGACTGCGTCCCGCGTACGGCGACCACTATTACGCCGCGTTCGTGCTCGACCCGGACGGGCATCGGCTCGAAGCCGTGATCGACTCGGCGGCCGACGCAGCCGTCTGATCCCGCGCCGAACCATGGCATCGCCGTTTCGGGCATTTGCCCGTTGCCACGGCCGGGCAGTTCACACAGACTCTCGGGCCACTGCGCCTGCGGGCGTAAAGCTTTGGAACATCGGCAAAAAATCATGTCCAGCACAGCACTTCCGGCGGTCACACGGGACACGTGGCTCGGTCATCCGAAGGGACTCTTCCTGCTCTTCGCCACCGAGATGTGGGAGCGGTTCAGCTACTACGGCATGCGCGCGCTGCTCGTGCTCTCGCTGGTCGCCGGAGTCGAGACGGCGAATCCCGGCTTCGGCTGGAACCAGGCAGAGGCGCTCAAGCTCTACGGCCTGTTCACGGGATTCGTCTATTTCACGCCGCTGCTCGGCGGCTGGCTCGCCGACAATTATTTGGGCCAGCGCAAGTCGGTGATCATCGGCGGACTCGTGATGGCCGCCGGCCAGTTCACGCTCGCGGCCGCGATCCCGGGCAACCTGCAGCTGTTCTACATCGGCCTCGTCCTGCTGGTGATCGGCAACGGGTTCTTCAAGCCCAACATCTCGACGATGGTCGGGGACCTGTACCCGGAAGGCGACGCGCGACGCGACGGCGCGTTCACGATCTTCTACATGGGCATCAACGCCGGTGCTTTTCTCGCGCCGCTCGTCTGCTCGACACTCGGCGAGGACCCGACCAAGGGTTGGGCCTACGGCTACTTCGCCGCCGGTGTCGGCATGATCCTCTCGGTCATCATCCAGCTCGCGTTCGCCCGGAGATACCTCGGCGACATCGGCGTGGTGCCCGCGGCACAACGGTCGCTCGCGCAGTCCGGGGGCGAGCATAAGGCGCTGACGGCCGACGAAGTCGATCGGCTGCGCGTGATCTTCATGTTGTTCGTGTTCGTCGTGCTGTTCTGGGCCGCGTTCGAGCAGGCCGGCGGCCTGATGAACCTCTATGCAGCCGAGAAGACCGACCGGATGGTGGGTGCGTTCGAAGTGCCCGCCGGGTGGTTCCAGTCGCTCAACCCGCTGTTCATCGTGCTGCTCGCCCCGATCTTCTCGGCCGCCTGGGCCCGGCTCGGGGCGACCGGACGCAACCCCTCGACGCCGCGCAAGATGGTGCTGGGACTCGTGCTGACCGGTATCGGTTTCCTGGCGATGGTCGCGGCCGCGCTCGAATCCGCGGGCGGCGGCAAGGCAGCGATGAGCTGGCTCGTGATCGCGTACTTCTTCCACACGACGGGGGAGCTCTGCATCTCGCCGGTCGGCCTGTCGATGGTCACGAAGCTGGCGCCGTTGCGTCTGGCGTCGCTGATGATGGGCGTGTGGTTCCTGATCAACTTCGTCGCCAACTGGCTCGCGGGCATCATCGGCTCGTACGCCGAGGCAATGGGCGAGCTCACGATTTTCGGCGGCCTGGCCGGGACCCTGTTCGGGTTCGCGGTGGTCCTGTGGCTGCTCTCGGGCATGCTGGTCCGGTGGATGCACGGCGCCGAGGGCGAGCGTCGCTGAGCGAGTGGCGGGTGGCCCAGACGGGCACGGACGTCTCCGCGCGGTCGGCCTCGACGCGCTGCGCGAGTTGGCGGATCGGCGCGTCGCGGATGTACTATTCCTAGTACATTCCAGTACCACGGACGCCCCTGAGCCTGGCGGACGTTCCGCGGGGGCGGGTCCACCCCGGACCGAGGATGCGCGCGATGAAACGATCGGACGGCTCGGCCGCGCTGGCCGTGCTCGACCGCAACCTGATCGACGCGCAGTCGCCGGCGCCGTTGTATTTCCAGCTGTTCACGGTGCTCAACGATGCGATCAACCGCGGTCTGATCCCCAACGGCGCGCGCATGCCCTCGGAGAAGGAGATTTCGGACTGTTTCGACGTCTCGCGGATCACCGCGCGTCGCACGCTGGCGGAGCTTGCGACCAAGGGACTCGTCGTCCGACATCGCGGCAAGGGCACGTTCGTCCAGCACGGGTACTCGTCGGAGCAGATCGTCGCGCCGCTCGGCGCGCTGACGGAAAGCCTCGGCGACCTTGGTCGCGACACGACGCTGGCCGTCCTGTCGAAGCGCATGGCGATGCTGCCGCCTGAGCTGCAGCAGGCCTTCGGTCTGCCGGAGGGCACGAAGGTCTGTCAGCTCGTGCGCCTGCGCAGTCACCGCGGCCGCCCGCTCGCGCACTACGTCTCGTGGACGCCCATGTTCAAGGCCTCGATGCCCCGCAGGGAGCTCGAAGGCGCGAGCCGCGTCACCTTGTTCGAGAAGTACGGCCTGCGCATCGCACGCATGTCGCGCTTCCTGAGCGCCGAAGGCGCCGCGCCGGACGTGGCCCGGGCACTCGGCGTCTCGAGCGGCAAACCGCTGCTCAAGCTCGTGCGCTGGTCCTACGACGCCGAAGGCCGGCTCCAGGACCATCTCACCGCGCTCTACAACACCGACGTCTTCAGCTACAAGGTCGAGACCCGCGTCGGCCTCGACTGACGGCGTCGCGCGCGGCCGGTGCCCGCCCCGAAATAATCTTGGTACGCTTGGCGCCCCTGCGCCGGCCCACGCCTCGGCGCCTTTTTTATGTTCGGAGCCGATACCACGATGACCACGACCTTGCCCGGCGCGATCCGTTCGCGCGACCCCGGTCCCCCCACCTGCCGACGCCTGCGTGCGCCCTCGGTGACGGTGCTTTCGACGGCGGTTGCCGCCGCCGTATTGCCCGCAGGCGCCCTGTCGGCCGAGACCGGCGACGAGTTCGTGGCCCGGTTGAACAAGGAGTTTGCCGACATCGGCCTCGAGCTCAATGCAGCCGGGTGGACGCAGGCCACCTACATCACGGTCGACACGCAGCTGCTGAGCGCGCGCGTCAACGAGCGCTTCCTCGGCGAGTTCAGCAAGGCCGTCGCGGATGCGAAGAAGCTCGAAGGCCAGCCGATGAGCCCGGCATCGAAGCGTGCGATCGAACTGCTCAAGCTCGGGGTTTCGGCTCCTGCGCCGGACGATCCCGCAAAGCGTGCGGAACTCGCCAAGCTGCTGGCCGGAATGGACGCGAAATACGGCGAGGCGAAGTACTGCAAGCCGGGCGGCCAGGAATGTCGCGACGAGGTGCAGCTCAAGGCCGTGTTCGAGGAGAGTCGCGACTACGACGAGCTGCTCGATGCGTGGAAAGGCTGGCACGACCAGGCGCGGAGTCTGCGCGCGGACTACGCGCGCTACGTCGAGCTCGCGAACGAGGGCGCGCGCGAACTCGGCTACAAGGACCTCGGTGCGATGTGGCGGTCGAACTACGACATGCCGGCCGACGCGTTCACCAAGGAGGCCGCGCGCCTCTACCAGCAGGTCGAGCCGTTCTACAAGGACCTGCAGTGCTACGCGCGCAAGAAGCTCGCGGACAAGTACGGCGAGGACAAGGTGCCGGCCGGGAAGCCGATCCCCGCCCACCTGTTCGGCAACATGTGGGCGCAGCAGTGGGACGCCGTCTACGACCTGCTCGAGCCGTATCCGGGCGTGAGCCAGCTCGACATCGACGCGGCGCTCGTCGCGCAAGGTTACGACCCCGTGCGGATGACGAAGTCGGCCGAGGACTTCTACAAGAGCATCGCGTTTCCTGCGCTGCCACAGACGTTCTGGGAGCGCTCGCTGCTGGCGCAACCGCGCGACCGCAACGTGCAGTGCCACGCGAGCGCCTGGCACATGGACGGCAAGGACGACGTGCGCATCAAGATGTGCACGCGGCCCACTTACGAAGAGCTGCGCACGATCTACCACGAGCTCGGCCACGTCTACTACTACCTCTGGTACAAGGACCAGCCGTACATGTTCCAGAACGGCGCGCACGACGGGTTCCACGAGGCGATCGGCGACACCGTCAACCTCTCGATGACGCCGGCATACCTGGCGAAGATCGGGCTCGTGCCGGAGGCGGCGACGCCGAGCCGCGAGGCGCTGATCAACCAGCAGATGAAGATGGCGCTCGAGAAGATCGCGTTCCTGCCGTTCGGCAAGATGATCGACGAGTGGCGCTGGCAGGTGTTCTCGGGCCAGGTGACCCCCGAGAACTACAACAGCGCGTGGTGGGCGATCCGCGAGAAGTACCAGGGCATCCGGCCGCCGGTCGAGCGCACCGAGGCCGACTTCGACCCGGGCGCGAAGTACCACATCCCCGGCAACACGCCGTACACGCGTTACTTCCTGTCGTTCATCATGCAGTTCCAGTTCCAGAAAGCACTGTGCGACGCCGCGGGATTCAAGGGTCCGCTCGCCGAGTGCTCGATCTATGGCAACGAGGCCGCGGGCAGGAAGTTCGGCGCGATGCTGGCCAAGGGCGCGAGCCAGCCGTGGCAGGACACGCTGTTCGAGCTGACCGGCACGCGGCAGATGGACGCCTCGGCGATCCTCGACTACTTCAAGCCGCTGCAGGGCTGGCTCAAGCAGCAGAACAAGGGCCAGAGCTGCGGCTGGTGACGCTGCGCAGGGGATAGGGGTTAGGGGTTAGGGGGTCAGTGAAGAAAGCGAGCTTCGCCCGCGAGCGTGCGGCAATGCCGCTCGGTTCACCGTCCCCTATCCCCTAGCCACTATCCCCTTGTCGTTACAAGGGCTTTCGTCCCCGCACGAGGTTCACGACCACGATGATGATCGCGACCACGAGTAGCAGGTGAATGAACCCGCCCAGCGTGTACGACGACACCAGGCCGAGCAGCCAGAGCACCAACAGGATCAGAACGATCGTCCAGAGCATGGTCTTGCTTCCTTCTGCAGACGTGGCGCCAGATTAATCGGCGGGCCTGGCGGGTCTGTCGGTTGGCGGCGTGAGATCCCGACGCGAGTCGGCAACCGCAGCGCGCAACTCGGGCAATCCGGCATGCCTGCCGTCCGACGCCGCGTCCGTCTCGCGTGGAATGGTCACGGCGGGCGGTCCCGCGGCCGGGGAGACCGGCGAGCCTCGCGTACAATGCCGCAAATTTTGATCGTCGCCCCGCCCGGGACCCAACCAACATGAACCAACCCCAGGCCCCCGCACAGCTGACCACGCGCGCCATCGTGCTCGCGATCGCGCTCGCCGTGCTGCTGGCGGCCGCCAATACCTACCTCGGGTTGTTCGCGGGCCTGACGATCGCCTCGGCGATCCCGGCGGCGGTCGTCTCGATGGCAGTCCTGCGCGTGCTGGGCGGCAGCACGATCCTCGAGAACAACATCGTGCAGACGGGCGCGTCGGCCGGCTCGTCGATTGCCTCGGGCGTGATCTTCACGATCCCGGCGCTGGTGATCCTCGGCCACTGGACGGATTTCCGCTATGGGTGGGTGTTCGCGATCGCGGGCCTCGGTGGCATTCTCGGCGTCTTTTTCTCGGTGCCGTTGCGCCGCTCGCTGATCGTCGAGCAGAAGCTCAAGTTCCCGGAAGGCGTCGCGGCCGCAGAGGTGCTCAAGGCCGGGGATAACCCCGCGCAGGGGGTCAGGCTGCTGGGCCTGTCCGCGCTCGGCGGCGGCCTGGCGAAGCTGGCCGCGGGCAGCGGCCTGCGGCTGATCCCCGACACGGCGGCAGCGAGCGGGTTC
>JAJTCR010000032.1 GCA_021325695.1 Steroidobacteraceae bacterium
AACATCTACGGCGTCTCGGTCACATTCCCCTGAACGACTGGCGAGCCGCCGTCTTCCGACGGCGGCTCGTTCGACATGATCAATTCGGAAAAACACCGGGGTCGCGGCGGCGGCGACGACCAGTACGCCGCCGTTGTTCACCAGGTCGTTACGGGAGCAGAGCCAGACTGAACGCATGTTCATGTCGTCGGCGCGGAAGCGATAGAGCAGGCCAAAGCAGGCGAGGTTCCCACAGAGCGCCACCGCAGCGGCCATCGCCATGATCGGCGCGAGCGGCTCAGCGCCGAAAATGGCGTGCCGCACGACCTCCGCGGAGCATTGGCAGCCGGGCGCGCCGGGTGCGTTTCGCCTGGGGCTGCGTCATGGCCTCCATTGCGTCGGCTGCTACTGGGCGCTGATGCTGCTGCTATTCGTGGGTGGCGTGATGAGCCTGCTGTGGATCGCCGCCATCACGGCGTTCGTGCTCGCGGAGAAACTTGCGCCCTACGGCGTGCGGGGCGGTCGGTCGAGCGGCGTCGCACTCGTGCTGGTCGTTGGCGGGTTGAACCGCAGCGGTCCGGAGTGTAAGTTAAAGCTTCGCAGCGTTTCGAACACTCGCCGGGGAGGTACCCCATGGACAGGCGTCAGTTTTGCCGCAGCGCATTGGCCGGCAGCCTCACTGCGGCCATTCCCGGATTGACCGGTTGGTACACCTCTGCAATCGCGGCGACCGAAGCCGATACGAGCATCCCTGCCGTCTCACTCGATGGCAAGGAAATCGAACTCGAGCGGGCCGCGATCCGTGAACTCGGCGAACGCCTCACTGGCCCGGTCCTGCTGTCGGGCCATCCGCAGTACGACGCCGCCCGTGTCGTCTGGAACGGCATGCACGACAAGCGGCCGGCCTTGATCGCGCGATGCCTGACCGACGACGACGTGAGGCACGCGGTCACGTTCGCGCACGAGCGCCGGCTGCTGACCGCGGTCCGCGGCGGGGGCCACAGCTGGCCGGGCAAGTCCGTCTGCGACCGCGGCTTGATGATCGACCTCTCGCAGATGAACGCGGTCACGATCGACCCGGCCGCCCGCCGCGCCACCGTGCGGGGCGGCGCCCTGCTGAGCATGCTCGATAACCAGGCGCTGCAGCACGGGCTCGCGACGACGACGGGCGTGATCTCGCACACCGGCGTCGGCGGGTACACGCTCGGCGGCGGCTACGGCAGGCTCAACCGCAAGCACGGCCTCACGGTGGACAACCTCCTGGGCGCGAGGATCGTCACGGCGGACGGGCGGTTGCGGCGGGTGAGCGCGGAGGAGGAACCGGAGCTGTTCTGGGCGATCCGCGGGGGCGGTGGCAATTTCGGGGTCGTCACAGAGTTCGACTACCGGCTGCACCCGTTCGATCGCAAGGCGCTGTGCGGCAGCCTCGTCTGGCCGCTCGCGCAGGCAAAGGACGTCCTCGAGTTCTACGCAGAGTGGGCGCCGCGTCTTTCCGACGAGATGTATGCCGGCCCGCTGCTGCTGCGGCATCCGGAAGCGGGCGACGTGGTCGTCATGGACGTCTTGTATGTGGGCGATCCCGCCGCTGGCGAGAAAGAGCTCGCCCCGCTGCGGCGCATCGGCAAGCCCGCGGCGGACGCGGTCGTGGTGCAGGACTACATGATCGTGCAGACCGAGAACGACGGCGTCTTCCACCCGGGCGTGCGGTCCTACGCCAAGAACCTGCTCGTGAAAGAGTGGTCGCAGAAGCTCGTGGACGCGCTCGTGGGCGCCTATGACCCGCGGGTGCTGCTCGCGAACCACGTGGCGGGTGGGGCCGTGAAGCGCGTGGGCGAGCTCGCGACGGCGTTCCCGCATCGCCAGGCCGAGATCATGTTCGTCGTCGTCACCGTATGGGAGGACAAGGCGAAGGACGACGAGATGATCGCCGCCACGCGCGCGTACTACGACGCGCTGAAACCGTTCATGGGCGGGTACTACGACAACATCGAGTTCGACCGCAAGGAAGGGAACGAGACCTACGGGCCGGCGCTGCCGCGCCTCTCGAGGATCAAGCGCACGTTCGATCCGGACAACCTGTTCCGGTTGAACAGCAACATCCAGCCGGCGTGACGGCCCGCCGCGGCGAGGTCGTGAAAAGGGCCAGCTTGCGGCTGGCCCTTTTCCATTCGACGGCGCGCCGACCGAGGCGCCAACTCGGTCTGATGGAACACGCCGCATGCCCCTTTTTGGGTGCGTCATAAGGTGCGATTCACTGCCGCCAGTTCGCGCAGGTGTAACCGATTCAACGAGACGATGGCCGGCGGCACCAGATGATGTCTCCGGCAGGGATCTCAAAGATGGCGTCCGCACTCGTCCAGGCCTTATCCGGAGATGCAGGGCCGGACAGCCGGGTCACTCGAAGCGTGGCGGCCAGGGTCGGTCGAACTGCTCGCCGATGCGCGCGCCGCCGTATTCCCCTGCGGAGACCAGGTTCAGCCGCGAGATCCTCCATTCATCGCTCGTACGCACGAAACGAAATTCGTAGCGGCCGTAGCGATGGCAGTCCGCCGCGGCGGGATAGGTCTTGAAGCGCTGCCAGGAGTACATATAGGTCGTCGCGGTGACCTGGTCCGGCGTGTCGAAATGCATTTCGACGTTGGTGACGTAGTGCGAGCTGCTGGCCGAGTTCGGGAAATACTTGCGCAGGAAGCCGAGCAGCTCCTGCTTACTGCCCGCGGGCGTGGCGATGGACGCAGGCACGTAGGCCACGATGCAGTCGTCCGTGAAGCACGCAGCCATTCCATCCGAGTCGAGCAGGTCGGCGTGGCGACAGTAGCGTGCCATCAGCTCGTGGATCTCCTCGCGGTCGAGCAACCGCTGGATGGCCAGTTCGACGTTCTTCATCTCGCGACCCTCGGCAGTGAGCGCGTGGCCGGCCAGGACACCGCCGGCACCAAGCGCGGTAAGCCAACGCAACGACTCGCGGCGGTTCAGCATGCTAGTACCCACTCGGACTTGCTCCGATCGGCATTGGTACTCTGGCAGGGGGCGCGCCCGGCGACAGCTGCCATTTCCGGTAGGTTTTTCGGTGGTCCACGAGGCGGAGCCACCCCGAGTTGACATCGCGGGGCACGGTTCCTATTCTTCAGCCGACTGTGCGGTCTATTGATAACCGTTTTCGCGGTCCGGGCGAGGGGCGAACGGTTCCGTGCACGCCGAGGCCTGGCCAAGATCACGGGGGACCGATGAGTGTTTCTGGCGACGGCTACTACGTGGACCAGCTGCGCGAGCAGCCGGACCTGGAAGGTGCATCGCAACTGCTCGCGCGCTGGGCCGAGGACCTCGGCTGGGACCTGGCGGCCTATCACGTGAGCCTGGACGCCCGCGACCTGCCGCGGGCAAAGGACGGCTCGTTCATCGCCGCGCTGATGGGCTGGCCGACCGATTGCCTCGTGCGCTGGCGCGAGGCGGGCCTCGGCGCACACTGTCCGGTCGCGCAACGCTGCGGCCGTGCGGCCGCGCCGTTCGCCTGGAGTTGCGACGCCCGCGACAGCGAGTGGTTCGGCAACCCGCTCACGCGGGACCAGCGGCGCGTCCTCGAACATTACGGACGCTATATCTCCAGCGGCATTGCGGTGCCGGTGCAGCAGGCTGGCGGCACGCTCGGCTACGTGTCGTGGTGCAGTCGCAGCCGCGAGCACGGCGACTGCAGTGCCGAAAGCCTGGCGACGATGCACTTCCTGTCGCACGTGTTCATCCGCCACGTGGCCGACATGGTGCCGTCCGAGCTCGTGACCGGATCGCTGCTGACGGCACGCGAAAAGCAATGCCTGACCCTCGCCGCGCTCGGCAAGAACGAGCACGAAATCGCTTCGGTGCTCAATCGCTCGCGCGAGACCGTTCACTTCCACATCCGCAACTGCATGTGCAAGCTCGGTGCGGCGAATCGGACCCATGCCGTCGCCCTGGCCTGCACACGCGGCCTCATACGGCTGAACTGAGCGGACGCTCCGGCGGCGGCTTCCGCTATTGCGAACCGCGTCGCTCCAGCACCTGCCGGCGCAGCTCCGGCTTCTGCACCTTCAGCGAAGGTGTGCGCGGAAACGTGTCGAATCGCTCTACCGCTTCCGGCCACTGGTACCGCGGGAAGGCCCTCGCCTCGAGGAATTGCGTCAGCTCCTCCAGGGCGAAGTCGCGGCCGTCGCGCGTGATCACGCACGCGCACGCCCGCTCGCCGAGCCGCGGATCCGGCAGCGCGACCACGGCGACGTCCCCGAGACGCGGGTGCGAACGCAGCGCGGCTTCGATGTCCGCCGGCGTGATCGTCACGCCACCCCGCCGAATGATGTCTTTGCTGCGCGACACGAATGTGAGCATCCCCCTGGAATCGAGCACGCCGACGTCGCCGGTGCGGAAGTAGCCGTCCGCGGTCAGTGACGCGCTGTTCATGGTCTCGTTGCGGTAGTAGCCCAGGAACCGGTTGGGCCCGCGCACGAGGATGTGGCCCGGCACTCCGACCGGCAGCAGCCGGTCCTCGTCGTCACGGATCTCGAGGTCGGTGCCCGGCAACGGCCGGCCTTCGGTCGTCAGCAGGTCGTCGATGTCGTCGTCGGTCGAGCCGGTGACGTGCGCCGGCGACTCCGACATGCCGTACATCGGGTACGGACGCCGGCAGAAGCGCCGGCGGGCGTCCAGACGATGCGTCGCGTCGATGCCGGCGACGACGCCGCGCGTGAGGCTCGAGCAATCCGTCGCGTCGAGCTGCGGCGATTCGAGGATGTCGATCGCGTGCGTCGGCATCAGCAACAGGTGCGTGATGCGATGCCTGGCGATGAGGGCGAGCGCCTCCGCGGCGTTCCAGCTGCGTTGCAGGACCGTCCTGCAGCCGCACAGGTAGGTGAGGTAGGTGCCGAGCACCGAGCTGCCCACGAAGCCGAAGGCGGTCACCACCAGGTTCGTATCGGCCGGGCCGATTGCCTGGAAGCGGGCATAGGCCTCGGTGGCGAACCGCAGCGTGTTGGCCGAATGCATGACCCCCTTGGGCTCACCGGTCGTGCCCGAGGAGAAGATCAGCAGTGCCAGATCGTCGGCCGCGCGCGAGCACGCTTCGGAGGCATCGCGGTCGCCGCACTCGACGAAGCGGGACCAGGGCGTGACGTTCGTGCCGGTGGCGACACCTGCATCGGGGACGACCGTGCGCACGAGACCCGTCCCCGCGCCCGCCTGCAGCGCGCGGGCGGTCTCCGCGTTCTCGCCCAGCGAGACCAGCAGCCGCGCACCGCAGTTCGCCAGGATGGCGCGGATCTGCTCCACGGCGAACATGTGGGGCAGCAGTGCCGGCACCAGCCCCGCAAACGCGCACCCTGCGATTGCGACGGCCGACTCCAGGCAGTGGCGGCCGTGCACTGCCACGGCGTCGCCGGGTCGCAGCCCGACCGCGAGGCAGGCGCGGCCGAAGCGTTCGGCGTCGCCGCGCAGCTGCTCGAAAGTGAGGCTGCGGTCGCCGTCGACGAAAGCGACGGTGCCGGCGTTCGCCGCCGCGACGGCAGTGAAGGACGCCCAGAGCGTCTGTCCGCGCCAGTGCCCCGCGTCGTAATACTGCCGGCGAAGCTCGATCGGCAAGGCCGGGGAACGCTCGGGACTCACGACGTTCAACCCAGCATCTGGCCGCCGTCGACCACGTACGTCTGGCCCGTGATGAAGCTGCCGGCGTCAGACGCCAGCGTCGCCAGCACCGCGGCGACTTCGCGCGGATGACCGATCCGGTTCAGCAGTATCGAGTCGACGACGCCCTGCCGGGTCCGCTCGTCGAGCGTGTACGTCATGCCGGACTCGACCTGGCCGGGCGCGATCGCATTGACGCGCACGCCGCGTTCGGCCCATTGCGCGGCGAGGTCCTGCGTCAGGTGCACGATCGCCGCCTTGGATGTCGTGTAGGGCACGACCTGGCCGTCGCGCGGACGGTACGAGAGGTACGCGCCCACCGATGCGACGTTGACGATGCTGCCGCCGCCGCGCTCGATCATGACCTTCGCGGCCTCGCGACAGCTCAGGAAGGTGCCGGTCAGGTTGACGTCGATGACTTTCTGCCAGCCCTTGAGCGCGATCTCCTCCGGCAGGCCCCAGCACGACGTGCCGGCATTGTTGACCAGCACGTCAAGCCTGCCGTGACGGCGCACCGTCTCGGCCACGGTGGCCACGACGTCCTCTTCCTTCGACACGTCGCAGCGCAACGCGGTGACGGTCCGGCCGAACGAGGTCCGCAACTCGGCGGCGAGCTCCTCGCACTTGTCCTGCTTGCGCGAGGCCAGCACGAGGTCGCAGCCGAGGTCCGCGAGCGTCGCGGCCATCGCGTGCGCGAGCTCGCCGTGCCCACCCGTCATGAGCGCGACGCGGCCGTTCATGTCGAACAGCTCGCGAAGGAATCCCGGCTGGTAACGGTCTGCCATGCGCGAAGCCCGCCCTACATGTACTTCTTGAGCTCGAGGCGGCTGATGGCGCGATTGTGAACCTCGTCCGGACCGTCGGCGAGACGGATGAGCCGCGTGTTCGCCCAGGATTCGGCGAGCGGGAAGTCGCCGCTCACGCCCGCGCCGCCGTGGGCCTGGACGGCGTCGTCGATGATGCGGACGGCCATGCGTGGCGCCGCGACCTTGATCATCGCGATCTCGGCCTGGGCGGCCTTGTTCCCGACCGTGTCCATCATGTACGCGGCCTTGAGCACCAGCAGCCGCGCCATCTCGATCTCCGTGCGCGCGTGCGCAATGCGCTCCTCCCACAACGAGTGCTGCGCGATCGGCTTGCCGAACGCCACGCGCTTGAGCAGTCGTTTGCACATCGCTTCGAGCGCCCCTTCGGCCTGCCCGATCGTGCGCATGGCATGGTGGATGCGACCGGGGCCGAGCCGGCCCTGCGCGATCTCGAACCCGCAGCCTTCGCCCTTGAGGATGTTCGCGGCAGGCACGCGCACCTCGTCGAAGTCGATCTCCGCGTGGCCGCCGTGACCGCGGTGCGGATAGCCGTACACGGTCGTCGAGCGAAGCAGCTTGACGCCCTTCGTGGCGCGCGGCACCAGGATCATCGACTGCTGCCGGAAGCGATGCGCGGTCGGGTCCGTCTTACCCATCACGATCAGCAGCTCGCAGCGCGGGTGATAGGCGCCGGAGGACCACCACTTGCGGCCGTTCACCACGTATTCGTCGCCGTCGCGCCGGATCTCGGTCTCGATGTTGGTCGCGTCGGAGGAGGCGACCGCCGGCTCGGTCATCGAGTAGGCCGAGCGGATCTCGCCGTTCATGAGCGGGCGCAGCCACTGGTCCTTCTGCGCGCGCGTGGCGTAGCGCTGCAGCACCTCCATGTTGCCGGTGTCCGGGGCGGAGCAGTTGAACACCTCCGGCGCCCACGCGACCCGCCCCATGACCTCGGCCAGCGGCGCGTATTCGAGGTTGGTGAGCCCCGGGCATTCGAACTGGAACGTCTCGTCGACGTGCTCGGCGCCGTGCCAGGGCGGCATGAACAGGTTCCACAGGCCCGCGGCCCGGGCCTCGACCTTGAGGTCCTCGACGATCCGCGGCAGGGGCCAGCCTTCAGCCGTCTGTTCCTCGTAGGTCCGCAGGTTCGGGTACACGTGCCGGTCCATGAAGTCCTGCAGGTGCCGCATCAGCTGCTGCGTGCGCTCGGAATAGTCGAAGTTCATGGCGGTGCCTCGCGGGCGGGGCCTGGTGGTGCTGATCTATTCGGCCGACCAGTCGGTTTCCTAATTAAAATCCCCGTTGCGACGCCTGTCAACTGGCGCCTTGGCCCTATGCGACAGTCCGGCCAACACATTGACGCGGGTACGACACGATCCCTACACTCGACCGACTGGTCGTTTGTCAGTTTGCCGGACCGCGATGCCCTACCCACGGCTGCTCTCGGAGTTCGCACTGCGGCACCTCAGGCTGCGCAACCGCCTGGCCGTGCTGCCGTATGGCACTGCGATGGTCGTCGACGGCGTGCCGACCGACGGCGACAAGGCCCATTACGCGAACGTGGCGCGATCCGGTCCCGGGATGGTGATCACGGGCGCGACCATCGTCCATCCGGGCAGCGCGGGACGCAACCGCATCCTGACGGAAGCCTACAACGAGCACGCCGTGGCCCGGCTCGGCGCGAAAGCGGCAATGCTCAAGTCGCACGGCTGCGTGGTGTTCGGCCAGCTCGTCCACCTCGGGCGTGAATGGCCGGTCGGTGACAGCGACGTGCCGCCGATGGCGCCGTCGCCGGTCCGCTCGCCGCGCGACGCCTACGCGCCTCGGGAGATGACGCAGGCCGACATCGACACGGTCGTCGAGGCATTCGGTCGATCGGCCCGCAACCTGCAGTCCGTCGGCTTCGACGGCATCGACGTCCACGCGGCGCATGGATACCTCGTCGCCCAGTTCCTCTCGCCGGCCACGAACCGACGCAGCGATGCCTATGGCGGCACGGCCGAGAAGCGCCTGCGGTTCCTGCTCGAAGTCGTCGATTCGATCCGACGGCACTGCGGCGACTCGATCGGGCTCAGCGTGCGGCTGAGCGCCGACGAGGAAATCGCCGACGGGCTCGAGATCCCCGACACCGTGCGCATCGCGCGCACGCTCGAGACGCACGGCGGCGTCGACCTGCTGAGCCTGACGCTCGGCACGCGCGGCGCCTACGTCAAAGACATGTCGACCCCGGACGCGCCGGCCGCCAACGCGGCCATCGCGGTGCGGCGCGAGTGCGGCCTGCCGATCCTGCTGGGGCAGCGGATTGCGGAACCGGACCTCGCCGAGCAACTGCTCGAGCGCGGCACGGCCGACCTGGTCGGCATGGCGCGTGCGTTCCTGGCCGATCCCGAGTGGCTCACCAAGACCGCGCGCGGGGAGGCTTCGCGCATCCGCCCCTGCCTCAACCTGAACCAGGATTGCCGCGCGTTCACGCCGCACCTGCACTGTGCCGTGAACCCGGTCGTCGGTCGCGAG
>JAJTCR010000033.1 GCA_021325695.1 Steroidobacteraceae bacterium
TGCGTTTCGCCGACGCCGCGCTCGAACACGCGCAGTCGCACGTGGTCCGGCGCGACGATCTCGAGGAAACCCACGTTCACGCGCCGCGGAAAGCGTGGGTGATTTTCCACTGCGGGTCCCACCGTGTCCACGGCCGCGCGCGTCACGTCGCGCACGCGGATGACCGCGTGCGGGTTGCCGATCGCCACCGCCGCGACCTCGACCGGACCGGCGCTCGTGTCCAGGGGGTAGGTCGCGGCCACGGCCGGCGCCTCGAACGGCAGCGCCGCCGGCTCGAAATCGGGCACGCCCATCGCGACAGAGACGAGTCCATCGGGGCGCAGGCGCGCATTGACGATGCCGCCGGGGCTGTCCATGACGAGCGGACGCGCGAGCGACGCATGACGCCGGCTCGCCACGAGCCGCGCGATGCAGCGCGCGCCGTTGCCGCACTGCTCGACCTCCGATCCGTCGGCGTTGAAGATCCGGTAGTAGACGTCGGTGCCGTCCCGGCGCGGCGGCTCGAGCACGAGCGCCTGGTCGAAGCCGATGCCGGTGCGACGGTCGGCGAGGCGACGAAATTCGGCGGAGGAAGGCACCGATGCGGCGCTGGCGGCGTCGAAGACGATGAAGTCGTTGCCGAGGCCGTGCATCTTGGTGAAGGCGAGTCGCATCGCCCCCAAGGATACCCGACCACGCTGCTCAACGATCCGACATCGCCATGCGATCGACGTAAATGCAGCGATCCATCACGACCGTCATGCCCGCGGCGGCGGCGCGCGATGCAGCCTCCTCGTTGACCACGCCGATCTGCAGCCACAGCGCCGGCAGGCCGAGCCTGAGGCAATCGTCGACGACCGTGCCGACCTGCGCGGGGCGGCGAAACACGTTGACGATGTCGATGCGTTCCTGCGGTGCGAGCGACCGCACCGCCGCGTCGAGGTTCGGATGCGCTGGCAGCCCTTCCCACGGTTCCTTGAGCGTCGGATTGACCGGCACGATGCGGTAGCCGAAGGCGCGCATCGAACGCGTGACGCCGTAGCTCGGGCGGCCCGGGTCGTCGGACAGCCCGATCACGGCGATCGTGCGTGCCCGCTCGAGCAGCGCGCGGATCTCGTCGCGCGGCGGGTTGCGGAAGCTCACGGCTGGGTTTCCTCCATGCGCATTTCGGCGAGGCTCGCGAGGATGCCCGCCTGCATCCGTGGGTAGCGCAGCCGCACGCCGAGCTCCGACAGCATGCGTCGATTGTCGACGCGGCGGGACTCGAGCAGGAACGAGAGCATGCCCGGCGAGATGCGCCGGGATGCGTCGGCCTTCGCGATCAGGCTCGGCGGCGACAGCCCGGCCGCGGCCGCGGTCTGCTGCAGGAACGCGGTGGAGCTCGAGTGATCGCCGTCGGTCACGTTGTAGGCGCCTTGCGCGTCGGCCTGATCGATCGCCGCCGCGAGGCTCGCGGCGAGGTCGTCGACGTGGACCCGGTTGCCGGGGCCCGCGTCCTCCGGCCGCAAGGCGGGTTCGCCGCGTTCGAGCCGCTCGAGCGGCAGCCGATGCGGTCCGTAGATGCCCGGCACGCGCAGCACCACGCAGCGCACGCCGCGTGCCGCGCACCACGCCTGCGCCACGCTCTCGGCCGCGACACGTCGTCGTGCGCGATCGGTGCCGGGCGCGAGTGGTGTGTGCTCGTCCACCAGGGCGCCGCCGGTATCGCCGTAGACCCCGGTCGTGCTCACGTACACGAGCACGGCGGGAACGGCTGCCCCAAGTTGCAGCAGGAAGCGCTCCAGTCGGGGATCGGTTGTGCCGTGGTCGGGGGGAGGCACCAGGTAGACGACGGCCGCGCCGGTCGCGGCCGTCGCCAGCGACGGCTGCAGCTCGGGCTCCGCGGCGTCGAGGTCGAGTCGCAGCGTGTTGATGCCCGCGGCCTGCAGGTCCGTCGCGCTGGGGCCCGAGCGCACGGTCGCGAGCACGGGCCGGCGGCCGACCGACTGACGCGCGAAGCGTGCGCCGACGTAGCCGCAGCCGACGACGAGACATGATAAAACGGGGCCCATCGACGAAAGCATACGCGAAGGAATCCGTGAGGACGTTCCGCCGCGACGGAGTCCTACGACCGATGCCCCGGATCACCCTCGTTCCCACCGGCCAGAGCTTCACGTCCGCCGCGTGCGAGCCCGTGCTGACCGCGGCGCTGCGAGCGGGGCTGAACCTGCCGCACAGTTGCAAGGGTGGACACTGCGCATCCTGTCGCGCACGCATCCTCACGGGCGATGTCGAGTATCCCGAAGGACGCCTGCCGGCCGGCATCACCGCCGCCGAAGCCGAGGGTCGCTACGCGCTGCTGTGCCAGGCGTACGCGCTCGAGGACGTCACGGTCGAGACGCGCGAGATCCGTCCGGCGCCCGAGGTGGAAGTCCGCAACCTGCCGTGCCGGATCGAGCGCATGGAGCGGCTGGCCGACGACGTGATGGCGGTGTTCCTCAAGCTGCCGGCGGTCGAGGACCTGCGCTTTCGCGCGGGGCAGTACGTCGACTTCATCCTGCCGGGCGGTCGCCGGCGCAGTTTTTCGATCGCGAGTGCACCGGCGGACGGGCGCGTGCTCGCGGTGCACGTGCGCCGTGCCTCGGAACATGGGTTCACGGGGCAACTGTTCGACACGATGCGGGCCGGTTCGTTGCTGCGCATCGAGGGACCGCTCGGGCAATTCTGGTTCCGCGCGGAGTCACCGCGGCCGGCGCTGATGATCGGCGGCGGCACCGGCTACGCACCGTTGCGATCGATGCTGCGACAGTTGCTGACGGTCGGCGACCGTCGGCCGATCGAGCTGTACTGGGGTGCGCGCACGAGTTACGACCTCTACGAGCACACCTGGCTCTCGAACGTCGCGGTCGTGCGTCCCGGCTTCGAATACCGACCCGTGCTGTCGGAGCCTGCGCGCGAGGATTTCCCGTGGACCGGTCGCGCAGGGTTCGTGCACGCGGCAGTGCTGCGCGACCATGCCGGGGACCTCGAGGGCTTCGACGTCTACGCGAGCGGACCGCCCGCGATGATCGAAGCCATCCGCCACGAGTTCGTCGCGCAGGGCCTGCCCCGCGAGCAGCTGTTCTTCGACTCGTTCGACTACGCGCCGGACACGCTCGCGGCCATGCGCCACGACCGCCGCAACGCCTACTGACGCCGCAGTCTCACGCGCGGCAGCGTCGGCCTCCGTCCCACCGAGCGCGCCACGCTGTCGCGCAGGATCGCGCGCGCACGGTCGCCTTCGTCGAGTTGCTCGAGCAGCTCGGCGTACAGCAGCGCGTTCTCGGGCGTCGGTTTGCGGGCGAGGCTCGCCTCGAGGTAGCTGCGAGCCTTGCCGATCAGTTCCGCCCGCAGCGCCAGTTTCGCACTCGCGGCGAGCAGCTCCGCGTCTTCGGGCGACTTGCGTAGCCAGTGCTCGGCGCGATCGAGGGGTCCGAGCGGGTCCTTCAAGACGACGTCCCCGTAGAGGCGTGTGAGCGCGGGATCGAGCTGATCGTCCAGCGCCTCGCGCAGCAGCTTCTCCGCGGCGGCATGATCGTCGGCCAGCATCAACGAGCGCGCATAGGCCGCGACCGCCTGCGACAGGCGGCGCGTCGCCCGCGGCACGTCCGCCCACGCCGCGTTGATGGCGGCGACGTCGCGCCGCTCGCCGGCGGCACGCAGCTCCTCGAGCTGCACCTGCGCGAGCAACTCGTTGACCTGTGCTTCCGGCAGTTCCTTGGTGCTGCGGAGCCGGGGCGCGAGCGCCCGCAGTTGCTCCCCTCGACCGAGCTTCTGGCACAGCCGTGCCATCAGCTCGACCCCGCGTGAATTCAAGTCGCCAGAGGCTTCGAGCTGCTCCAGCGTCTGCAGCGCCGCCGCGAGCTGTCCACGGCGCATCTGCATCTCGGCGAGCGTGACGAGCGTGGCCGCGCGCTCCGCAGGCGCCGCTTCCTGCGCGCGGGCGAGCCACTCGTCGCGCCGGTCGGTCGCGTCGAGCAAGTCCGCCGCGCGGGCGGCGACCAGGTAATTGACCGCCGGGAAGTCCGCGTCGGGCGCCGCGCGGGTCAGCAGTTCCTCGGCGCTGCGCCAGCGACCGGCGGCCAGGTCCAGCAGGCCGCGCTGGGTGTCGTCCCGGGCACGGCGGTGGCGACGCTGGGCGCGAAGCTCGGCGAGCCGCCGCTTGGCACTGAGCGACTCGACGCCCGCGCGGGTGAGCACGTAGAGCCCGATCAGCAACAGCACGAACACCGGCACGGTCGTCTCGAACAGGGACACACCGACGCTGATCGCCACATAGCCCGGGTCCTGCAGCACGAAGTGCGCGAGCAGTCCGCCGCCGACGAGCGCAGACGCGGTGAGGATGCTGCCCCTCATGGCGCGGCGGGCGGCGAACCCGCGCGGATGACCCGCTGCAGCAGTTGCGCGGCCGTGCCGACTTCGGGGCGCGCGGGGTCGACGTCGATCGCCGAAAGCGCAACGAGTTCCGCGCGGGCCGTCGAGACGTCGGGATCGCGCCCGTCGAAGAACCGGTCGAGCCAGTCGAGCGTGGACTGCAGCGACTGGCCATAGGCCGCGCGATCACGCTGCATGGCGGCGATGCGCACGGCGAACATCAGCAGCTCGAAGTGCTGGCGGCGCAGCGATTCTTCCTCGCGCGTGACGAGCCGCGACATGCCGGGCTCCACGCGCCGGTAAGAGAACAGGTCGTGCCAGCCCTGTGCGATCCGATTCATCGCGCGTTCGAACGTCCCGAGCGTGCGCGGCCCGTCCTGTCCGCCGCGACGCGCCTTCGAGACCGGCACGCCGAGCACGCGAAAGTGCTCGACCGCGGCCTCGAGTGCAGTCAGGCGGCTGATCACATTGGGCAGGTCCGGCACTTCGACGGACCGCAGTGCCGCGAGCTCGCGCGCGAGCTGCGAGCGGACCTCGGCGACGGCCGGATCATCGACCGTCGCGAGCCGGGCATCGGCCGATTCCATGGCGGCGATCGCGGTCGGCACGTCGTGCTCGAGACGCAATCGACGCGCGCCGAGCTCGAGCAGGTAGAGCGCCTCGGCACGCACCCACGCGCGTTGCGGCGCCTCGGTGCGTGCCCGTAACTCGGCGACGGTCTGGCCGAGTTCGCCGACCTGCGTCGGCACTTCGCGCAACCCGCGGATCTGGCTGCGCAACTGGGCGTTCGACTGGTCGAGCCGGGCGGTGACGGTCGTGAGCTGGTCGGCCAGACGGTCCTGTGTCGCACGGGCTTCGCCCAACTGCATGCGCAGCCGATCGATGCGTTCGTCGAACTGGCCGAAGCGCCAGTGCGCGTAGAGCGCGAGCAGCAGTGCCAGCGCCGCAAACGCGAACCACATCGGGCTCACGCCATTGCCCGTGCGGCGGGACGAGACGTCGGTCGTGACGGATTCGATTTCGGTCGTCATGGAATCGGGAGCTTGCGCGCCGCGCACCCACGGACGGCCGCGCCGCGCATGCTATCACGCGGGCGGCGCGGTTCCCGCGGACACATCCTGCAGCGCGCGCAGCATCGCATCGTCCTCGGCCGTCGCCGCCTGCACGATCGGGCCCGTCCATCCCAGCTCGCGCGCCGTCGCGACCACGCGTGCGCCCGGCGCCAGCAACGTCCGGGTGCGCAGCAGCGCCGCGTCATCCGCACCGACGAGCTGCAACAACGCCGCGAGCACGTCCGCGCTCGTGACGGCCACGACCACGTGCAGATCGTGCACGAGGGTCGCGTGCAAAGTTGAGCGTGCCTCGTCCGTCGGCTGCGCGAGCGCGCGGCGATAGACTTCGAGGATGAAGACCCGGGCGCCGCGTGCCGTCAGCGTTGCTCGCAGCAGGTCGCGACCACCGGCGCCCTTGACGAGCAGCACGCGTGCGTTCGTCACGGTTTGCAGTTCGGGCGCCGCGAGCAGGCCTTCGCTGTTGGCCGTCTCCGGCCGCAGCGACACACCGACACCGCGCTGCTCGAGCGCTCGCGCGGTCGCACGGCCGACCGCCGCCGCGCGTCGCGCCGCGGGCGCACGACCGAGCGCATCGAATGCCGCCTCGACCGCGTTCGTGCTCGTGTAGATCGCCCAATCCCAGTCGGCGCGCTGGGCGTCGCCAAGCGTGTCCTCGGACAAGGGCAATCGCTCGACCTCGAGGGTCGGGAACGCGATGCAGCGCGCGCCGGCCTGCGTCGCCAGTTCGATGAAACGTCCGGACTGTGCGGCCGGCCGCGTGACGACGATCGTTCGTCCCTCGAGCGACGCGCTCACGTCGCGACGGCAGCCTCGCGGCGCAGCCGCTCGAGCAAACGTCCTGCCCCGGCGTGCTGCATGCGTCGCGCGAGCTCCCGACCCAGCGTTTCGGCGCGATCCGCCGGCCCGCTCAACTGGTCGCGATAGGTTTCGCCACCATCGGGCGCGCCGATGAAGCCCCGCACCGTCAGCGTCGCGTCGTCGAGCGTCGCGTGCGCTGCGATCGGGGAATGGCAGCTGCCGCCCAGGGTGGCCGCGAACGCGCGTTCGGCGAGCAGTCGTGTGAAGGACTCCGCGTGGTGGAGCGCCTGCAGCGCATCGCGGCTGCGCGTATCCCCGGTGCGGGCCTCGATGCCGATCACTCCCTGGCCGACGGCGGGCAACGACAGGTCGACGTCGAGCGCCTCGGTGACGTGGTGGGCGATGCCCAGGCGTTCCAGGCCCGCACAGGCAAGCAGGATCGCGTCGAGCCCGCCCTCGTCGAGGCGTCGCAAGCGCGTGTCGACGTTGCCACGCAGCAGCTCCAGCCTGAGGTCTGGACGCGCGTGACGCAGCTGCGCCTGGCGGCGTGGGCTCGAAGTGCCGACCCGCGCGCCCTGCGGCAGGTCGACGAAACGTGCGTATTTGCGCGAGATGAAAGCGTCCAGAGGGTTTGCGCGCGGCAGCACCGCGACGATCGCGAAGCCCGTCGGCAGCTCGCTCGGCACATCTTTCATCGAGTGCACCGCGATGTCGGCGCGGCCTTCCTGCATCGCGACTTCGAGCTCCTTGACGAACAGCCCCTTGCCGCCGACGTCCGCGAGTGCGCGGTCGAGCACGCGGTCGCCCTGGGTGCTCATCGGCACGAGCTCGACCGGCAAGTCCGGGTGCGCGCTCCGGAGCAGCGCCATGACATGCTCGGCCTGCCACATCGCGAGCTTGCTGCGCCGCGTGGCGATCCGGATCGGGGGATGCGACAAGTTCGACTCCTGCGTTCAAGCGCCTGTCGACACAGGCCCTAGTTCCGGGCGTCCGGCTGTCCGGCCAGTTCCTCTGCCGTGAAACGGAACAATGCCACGAGCACTCCCAGCACGATCGGACCCAGGAACAGGCCGATGAAACCGAACGCGGACAGGCCGCCCATGACGCCGATGAAAACCGCAAGGGTAGGCACTTCGACGCGGCCGGAAATCAGGATTGGCCGCAGGAAGTTGTCGACCGACCCTACGACGATCACGCCCCAGGCCGCCATGAAGATGGCGTAACCCGTCTCGCCCTGGATCAGCAGCCAGATCACGGCCGGCACCCAGATCACGGCCGTCCCGACGACCGGCACCAGCGCGAACAGGGCGCCGAGCACGCCGAACACCAGCGGCGAGGGCAGCCCGGCGATCGCGAAACCGATGCCGAGCAGGATGCCCTGGACCAGCGCGGTCAGCCCGATGCCCATGAACACGGCCCGCGTCACGTCGATCAGGTGCCGCCACAGTTTCTGGCGCAGCCGCGGCTCCACCGGCAGCATCGGCACGAGCCGCTGCGCGAAGACCGGGCCGTCGCGCAGCACGAAGAACAGCACGAACAGCATCAGCAGGAAGCTGACGATCGTGCCGAGCGCCCCCAGCATGACCGAGCCGCCCGACGAAGCGATCGCCTCGAGCATCCGCTTCGCGCCGGTGACGAGCCAGGCCTCGATCTGCCCGAGCGTCACGCCCATGGTGCCCTGCACCCACTGCAGCGGACGCGCGAGGATGGGGACGTGCGAGAGGTCGAGGTTCTCCATGCGCAGCGCGTCCGTGTCGATCCGCTCGAGCAATTGCGCCGCCTGCGCCGCCACCGCGCCTGCGATCGCGACGATCGGCATCAGCAGCAGCACCACCACGCCCGCGGTCATCAAGCTGCTGGCGAGCTTCGGCCGGTTGCCGAGCCGGCGGGTCAGTCGCCGGTTGATTGGCGCCAGCAGCCCTCCGAGCAGCAAGGCCCACACCAGCGGTTGCCAGAGCGGTCCGACGATGCGCCACAGCAGGTAGAGGATCGCGACGATCAGGATCACCAGGCCGACGCGCGCGATGAACAGCTTTTCGCGGGCCGGGTCGGTCACCGCCCTCGTCTGGGTCGGCTCGCGCCGTTCGTCGAGGGTCTCGGGCATCCGGTTCAGGCTCCTGTTCGAATCTGGCGCAACGCTTCCGCGGCGTTGCGACGGCTCACCTGCAGCACGTCGTCGCATTGCTTGAAGCGGACGACGAGCTGCCCTTCGGGCGTGCGCTCGACCGTGTTGATGTACTGGCGCGCGACGAGCGAGTTGCGATGGATCCGCACGAAGTCCGGCGCGAACTCCTGCTCGAGCGCGCGCAGCGACTCGTCGATCAGTTCTCGCCCGTTCAGGTGGCGCATGGTCACGTATTTCTGCTCCGCCGTGAAATAGAGCACGTCCGCGACCGGCACGAGCTTGAGCTGGTCGCCGAGCCGCGTGCACACCTGTGATCGCCGCACGCCGATCTGCGCCTGCTCCGCGACCCGTGCCAGTTGCGGCCCGGCGACGCGTGCGGCGTGCCGGATGGCACGCACGAGCTTTTCGCGCCGCACCGGTTTCAACAGGTAGCCGACCGCCTGTGCCTCGAAAGCGTCGAGCGCGTACTGGTCGAATGCCGTCGTGAAGATCACCGCGGGCGGCTCCTCGAGCGAGCCCAGGTGCCG
>JAJTCR010000448.1 GCA_021325695.1 Steroidobacteraceae bacterium
GAGATCGCAGCGCTGCTCGGTGAACGCGACCCGCTGCGGGCGACCGATGACGCAGTGCGCGATCCGGACCTGCGTCACCGCGTCGACGTGTTGCACGGCGCCCCGCCGCCGCCCGGCGCGACGGTCGACGTGCGCGCGCTGCAGCAGCTGCGGCGCACCGCGGAGCTGTTGCGTCACCGGCTGTCGCGGACCGTGCCGGGCCGGGCGAGCGGCACTGCGGCGGTCGACACGATCGAGCGTGACGCCGCGGTCGGCCTGCTGCTCGCCTTCGCGTACCCGGACCGCATCGGCATGGCGCGCGGCCACGAGTCGGGACGCTATTTGCTGAGCCAGGGCCGCGGCGCGATGTTGCCAGCGGCATCGGCGCTCGTGCGCAGCGAATTCATCGTCGCGGCCGACCTCGACGCGGGCGAACGCGAGGCGCGGGTCCACCTCGCGGCGCCGCTCGACCGTGAGTTGCTCGAGCGGCATTTCGCCGCGTCGATTCGCACGGACGAGCAGGTCGCCTGGGACGACCGGGCCGAGGCCGTCGTCGCGCGCCGCGTACGGCGGCTCGATGCGCTCGTGCTCGGGGAGCAGTCGCTGGGCCGCGGCTTCGAAGCGCGTGCGCGAGGCGCGATGATCGACGGCATCCGGGCGCTCGGGCTGCAGAGCCTGCCCTGGACGCGCGACCTCGAGCAATGGCGTGCACGCGTCGAGCTGCTGCGCAGCAGCGCCACGACGCCGGCCGAACGCGACGAGTGGCCCGACGTCTCCGATGCCGCGCTGCTCGCGACGCTCGAGGACTGGCTCGGCCCCTGGCTCGACGGCATCACGCGCCGCGACCATCTCGCGCGCGTCGACCTGCGGGCGGCGCTCCACGGGCTGCTCGACTGGAACCGCCTGCGCAGGCTCGACGAGCTCGCGCCGACGCACGTCGTCGTGCCGAGCGGCTCGCGCATCGCGGTCGACTACGCCGGCGCATCGCCGACGCTCGCCGTGAAGCTGCAGGAAGTCTTCGGCTGGAACGACACGCCGCGCGTCGCGCGCGGACGGGTGCCTCTCACGCTGCAACTGCTGTCGCCGGCCAGGCGTCCGGTGCAGGTCACGCGCGATCTCGCGAGCTTCTGGGCGCGCGGCTATGGCGAGGTCAGGAAGGAGCTCAAGGGACGCTACCCGAAGCATTACTGGCCCGACGATCCGCACGCCGCGACGGCCACGCGCAAGGTGCGCCCGCAAGGCACTTGAATGTGGGCGCCGGAGCGAACGAAGGCGGCTCGCGGCGGTCGGAGGCATCGATGACCACCGTCACGCTGCCGTCGCGGACGAAGGGCGCGCCGTTCGGCCCGCGCACCGAGGTGCGTCGAACGCTGGCGATCCTGCTGCTGGGAGCGCTCGCGGCCGGGTGCGCACCGTTCCAGCCGGGGCTGCCGTCGGCGCCCGTCGCGCGCGAAGACGCGGCGGCCACGGGCCCGGGCGCGGTCATCGCGCGTCAGGCGCGTGCCCAGATCGGCGTGCCGTATCGGTGGGGCGGCAACGACCCGGACCGGGGTTTCGACTGCAGCGGGCTCGTCGCCTACGTGCACGCGCGGCAAGGCATCGTCGTGCCGCGCACCGCGGCGCAGCAGTTCGCGGCCGCGGACAGGATCGGCGACGACGACCTGCGGCCGGGCGACC
Organism: Steroidobacteraceae bacterium; assembly: GCA_021325695.1. Taxonomy (GTDB): domain Bacteria; phylum Pseudomonadota; class Gammaproteobacteria; order Steroidobacterales; family Steroidobacteraceae; genus RPQJ01. Next base: position 1,657 of record JAJTCR010000448.1, read on the forward strand.
TCGTGTTCTTCCGGCTCGGATCGCGACGGAGCCACGTGAGCCACGTCGGCATCTACACGGGGCAGCGACAATTCGTGCACGCACCGCAGTCGGGTCGCGACGTCGTCGAAGCGAGCCTCGACGACCCGTACTTCCGCGACCGCTTCGCCGGCGCGGGCCGGTTCTACGACGCGGGCGCCGGGCGCGGTCCGCGGCTCAAGTCGCCACCGTGACCCGGTGGCGAGCGCAGTTCATGGCACAGGAGGTGGATGAGTTGCCTGCGAAAACCTATGTCTGCCCATGTTGCGAGGGCCAGGGACTGGTCCACGCGGACTCCTCGACCGAGGCCGAGCCGTCCGAGTGTGCCGAGTGCGACGCCTCGGGCAAGGTCTCGAGGCAGCAGCGGGAAGAACTGCTCACATGGCGGCAGCGGTGCCGCTCGAAGGCCGTCACCCGGCCTGGGCGATCGATCTCTCCCGCGGCGCGCGAGAGGCAGTAGGCCGCGCTCAGGCCTGGAGCGCCCGGCACTCCGGCTCGCGCCCGCGCACGACGCGTCTGCCGGTGAGCGCGCCGTGCGTCTCCGTGACGACGATGTGCTGGCCCTCGGAGTTCTCGGAGTCGTAGAAAAAGATCCGGACCCAGTCGCGCGTACGGTCGAGCTGGTGGGCTTGCGCCGTGTTCGAGAACATCGCGGTGAACTGCCAGCCGTCGCGCTCGCCGTGCAGGACAGTCAGCCACGCCTCGTGTGTCGGATTGAAACGGGTCGGGGCGATCGTCGGCAGAGCGCCGACGGCCGCCTGCTCGCGGTACACGCGGTCGATCGCGAGTAGCACGCCGACCGTCGGTCGCGGGCCGTTGACGACCGCGTTGATGCCGCGGTGGCGCACGAGCATCGTGTGCAGGCTCGCCCGGATCGCCGCTGCGCGTCGCGGCCCCACGCCCGGCA
>JAJTCR010000449.1 GCA_021325695.1 Steroidobacteraceae bacterium
GGTCGCGATCGCGTGTCGCGCAGCGCGTCCTCGGCCTCGCGCAGTTCGCCCAGGATGCGCCGGGCACGCTCGAGAAAGTCGGCGCCCTCGGCCGTCAGTGCAACCTTGCGCGTCGTACGGTGGAGCAGGCGGGCGCCGAGGTGCTTCTCGAGCGCCGCGACGTGCGCGCTGGCCGCGGGTCGCGAAAGTTCGAGCTCGTCGGCCGCGAGCGAGAAAGAGCCTCGCTCTGCCACTCGCACGAATACCCGCATCGCCGTGAGTTGGTCCACGCAGCGATTGTTCCGTAAATCGGAATAGAGTGCAAAGGTTGGGCGGATTTATCAGAACAAAAAGCCGGAGTAGTTTTCATGCCGCACGCACACAGGAGGATCCGTCATGTTCCAGCGCAAATCCCAAGATTCACTCTACCCCCTGGCGATCGTGGCCGCGCTCGCCGTGACCGTCACCATGGTGGTCGCCACGCTGATCGAAGCCGTCGCCGGGATGGAGACGTTCCTTTGACCTCGCGTGGACGGGCCGGAGACGTCCCCCGCTGGACGTCTGCGGCCCGACGGTGTTTAAAAAACTACTGAAAACAGCACGTTGACGCACTGGACCGCACTGCACATAGTCTGCTGCAGCGCAGCAATAATTGCGCTATAGTAGCGCCCAGATCGCCCGGTCGGGCCGGCCACCGAGCCTCTCGACCCCCTCCCCCCGCAGTGGCCCTGCGGCCGGCTCCGACCCCGCGATCGCTGGAGGTCGAATGAACGCCCAGAGCAACTATCGCGTCCTCGTGCTGATCTGGCTCGTGGCAGCCACCGCGGCAACGTTCGCCGCGATCGCCAACGCCCTGTTCGCCGGCCGGTTCCTCTACTGAGACGAGACGGACCCTCGCGGCCGGGCCTCATAGTAGGCTGACGGACCCGGTCCACCTTGCGGCCGGTGCGGAGCCTGCCGTGACCTCGTCACCCCCTCCCGAATCGCTCGATCCCCAGGACTGGGAGGCGCTGCGGCAGCTGGCCCACCGCGCGATCGACGACGGCTTCGACTACCTCCAGCACGTCCGCGACCGCCCGGTCTGGCAGCCGGTGCCCGAGTCGGTCGTCGCACGCCTGCGCGGACCCGCTCCGCGCGAGCCCGAGGGGGCGGAGCACGCCTACGCCGAGTTTCGCGAACTCGTGATGCCTTATCCGATGGGCAACATCCATCCGCGCTTCTGGTCCTGGTTCATGGGCAACGGCACGGCGTTCGGCGCCGTCGCCGACTTCCTCGCCGCGGTCATGAACCCCAACATGGGCGGGGGCAACCACGTCGCGAACCACGTCGAGGCCCAGGTGCTCGACTGGTCGAAGGAGATGGTGGGGTTCCCCGCCGACGCGAGCGGCCTGCTCGTGAGCGGCGGCTCGGTCGCGAATTTCGTCGGCCTCGCCGTCGCTCGCAATGCCCGCGGCGGTGTCGACGTGCGCGAGCTCGGCGTCGCCGCAATTCCGAGACCGCTCGTGACCTACGCCTCGGTCGAGGTGCACAGCTGCGTGCAGAAGGCGATCGAGTCGCTCGGGCTCGGCGCGCGCTCGCTGCGCAAGGTGCCGGTCAACGCCGACTACGAGATCGACGTGCGCGCGCTCGAGCACATGATCACGGAGGACCGTGCCGCGGGACGCCAGCCGTTCTGCGTCATCGGCAACGCCGCGACGATCAACACGGGCGCCACGGACGACCTCGACGCGCTCGCGACGGTCTGCGAGCGAGAAGGCTTGTGGTTTCACGTCGACGGCGCGATCGGCTCGCTGCTCGCGCTGGCGCCGCAGCATCGTCACCTCGTGCGTGGCATCGAGCGCGCGGATTCGGTCACGCTCGATTTCCACAAGTGGTTGCACGTGCCGTTCGAGGCCGCCTGCGTGCTCGTGCGCGACCGCAAGGCCCACCGCGACGCGTTCGCGCTGATCCCGGAATACCTCGAGAAGACCGAGCGCGGACTCGCGAGTGGCGCGCACTGGTTCAGCGAATATGGCCTGCAGCTCTCGCGCGGGTTCCGCGCACTCAAGGTGTGGCTCACCGTCAAGGAGCACGGGCTCGAGCGCTTCGGACGGCTGATCGACCGCAACATCGCGCAGGCGCAAGAACTCGCGGCCCTGGTCGATGCCGAGCCGACGCTCGAACTCGTCGCGCCGGTGCGCACGAACATCGTCTGCTTCCGGTTCAACCCGGGCGGGCGCGACGACGCGTCGCTCAATGAATTGAACCAGGAACTGCTGATCCGGTTGCACGAGAGCGGCATCGCGGCGCCGTCGTACACGACGCTCGGCGAGGTCTATTGCCTGCGCGCGGCGATCACGAACTTTCGCACGACGAGCGACGACCTCGCGTTGCTGGTACGGGCCGTGGTCGATATCGGTCGAACGCTCGTCAGTTGACGGGAAGCGGCAGCATCCCGAACGCCTCGGCGTGCAGGCTCTGCACGTACAGTTGCCCCTGGTGCTCGGTCGCTCCGCTCGTCTCGGGCAGCCGCCCGGAGGGGTCCTGGAGGTCTGCCAGCACGCGGCCACCCTCGTCGAAGGCGATCACGTGCCCGTATGCCGGCGGCACCGGCCA
>JAJTCR010000450.1 GCA_021325695.1 Steroidobacteraceae bacterium
GTCCCCGTAGGTGTCGGCGAGCGAGCCCAGGCCGCCCGAGGTGTTGAACGCTTCGTAGATCATGCCGTCGATCTCGATTTCCTCGAGGCCCTCGAGCGGTGCGACTTCGACCGCGCGGCCATCGACGATCGCTTCGCACGGGTTACCGTACTCGTTGATCAGCCCGTCAGTCGACCAGGTCAGCGAGTACTTGAGCGCGTTGTTGGGATGCTGGGGCAGGGCTCCCACACGCAGCTTGACGCTGCGGACCTCGTCGAAATGCCGGATCAGCGCGTTGGCCGCGATGCTGATGAAACCGGGCGCCAGTCCGCACTGCGGCACGAACGCGCGGCTCGAGCCTTCGGCCAGCGCACGCACGGCTCGGGTGACCGCGACGTCCTCGGTGAGGTCGAAGTAGTGCGCATTCACCTTGCGCGCGACCTCGGCGACCTTGACGTTGCAATAGAACGGCAGGCTCGAAATGATCGCATGGGCCGGGTGCAGGCGCAGGTGTGCCTCGAGCGCCGTCGGGTCGGCGGCGTCGAACTCGTGCGCACGCAGGTTCGGCAGGCCGTGCGCCGCCACGACGGCGTTGGCGGCGTTGCCGTTGACGTCGGCGACGTGGACGTCGTAATCGCGGCTGTCCGCGAGAAAACCCGAGATGAGGGCGCCGATCTTGCCGGCCCCAAGAATCAATACCTGCTGCATCGTCTCTCCTGATACGCCGCCTCCGCCGCGATCGGGGTGGCGGCAGGGGCGGCAGCGATCGTCGTAATGAGGGGCGCGATTCTGACGAAACGCGCGGTCCGCGCCCACCCCCTGGTTTCTTTTGCGCTGCAAACTTTTCCCGTAGGATCGTCGCCCGAGGTTTTTTTCCATGTGCGCCGTTCTACAGACCCCCGACTGGACGCCGTCGAGCTGGACATCCCGGCCGGCCCAGCAACAACCGAGCTACCGCGACCCCGCCGCCCTGGCCCGGGCCGTGGATGCGCTCGGCCGGTTACCGCCGATCGTGGTGTCGTGGGAGATCGAGGCGCTCAAGCAGCAGATCGCCGACGCGCAGCGCGGCGAACGGTTCCTGCTGCAGGGCGGCGACTGCGCCGAGACGTTCGCGGACTGCGAATCGGACCAGATCGCGCGCAAGCTCAAGATCCTGCTGCAGATGAGCCTCGTGCTGCTGCACGGACTCAAGAAGCCGGTGATCCGCGTCGGGCGACTCGCCGGACAGTACGCCAAGCCGCGCTCGGCCGACACGGAGACGCGCGATGGCGTCACGTTGCCGTGCTATCGCGGCGACCTCGTCAACCGCCCCGGCTTCACCGCCTCCGAACGCGAGCCCGATCCGGAGCTGCTGCTGCGCGGTTACGAGCGCGCCGCGCTGACGCTCAACTTCGTGCGCGCACTGATCGATGGGGGTTTCGCCGACCTGCATCACCCGGAGTACTGGAACCTCGGCTTCGTGCAGCACTCGCCGTCGAAGGACCAGTTCGAGCGCATCGCCGCCTCGATCGCCGATTCGCTCGATTTCTTCGAGGCGATGAGTGGCAGCCGGGTGCACGAGGCGAGCCGGGCGCCGTTCTACGCCAGCCACGAGGCGCTGCACCTGCTCTACGAACAGGCGCAGACGCGCTTCATCCGCCGCCAGGAACGCTGGTACAACCTCTCGACGCACATGCCCTGGATCGGCATGCGCACGGCGGAACTTGCGGGCGCGCACGTGGAGTACTGCCGTGGCATCGCGAACCCGATCGGCGTCAAGGTCGGGCCCGCGATGGACTCCGCCTGGGTGCAGGGGCTGTGCCACACGCTGAACCCGGCCAAGGAGCCGGGCCGGCTGGTGCTGATCCACCGCATGGGCGCGAAACTGATCGATCAGAAGCTGCCCGGACTGATCGAGACCGTGCGCGCGACGGGCGTGCCGGTGCTGTGGGTCTGCGACCCGATGCACGGCAACACCGAGACGACGAGCAGCGGAGTCAAGACACGGCGGTTCGAAAACATTGTGAGCGAACTCGAGACGGCGTTCCGCGTGCACCGCGACGCAGGCAGTCGCCTGGGCGGCGTGCACTTCGAGCTGACCGGCGAGGACGTGACCGAGTGCACGGGCGGCGCCCGCGGTCTCGTCGACGCCGACCTCGCGAAGGACTATCGCTCGCAGGTCGACCCTCGGCTCAACTACGAACAGGCCCTCGAGCTCGCGATGCGGATCGCCGCGATTGAGCGGAAATAGGGGACACTCCTGGATTAGGGGACACTCCTGTATTTCGAGAGAAATACGCGGACACGCCTGGCCCCACACCGAAATCCAGGAGTGTCCCCTATTTGAGAGGTGTCCCCTGTTTCCGGCGGAGCCCGGCCTCTGCTTCGAGGCGTGGCACGTCGCGCCACTCGCCGGGTGCCAGACCGTCGAGGGCCCACGGTCCCACTGCCCAGCGAATCAATCGCAGCGTCGGCAGGCCGACCGCGGCGGTCATGCGCCGCACCTGGCGATTGCGGCCCTCGCTGAGCTCGATCTCGAGCCACGAGGTCGGCACGGTCTTGCGGAATCGCACCGGCGGGTCGCGCGGCCAGAGCCCCGTCGGCTCGGCGATCG